>CAZGKJ010000157.1:0-1535 GCA_964525955.1 uncultured Candidatus Bathyarchaeia archaeon | reverse complement strand
GTGGAGGTTGGAAGACTCTCGGAGGCTGTGGGATTCTCCCTTGAAGACCTGGCGAGGTGGCTGTTCCCGAGCAGGCTTAGGGAGGAGGGGGTGGAGGTTGAGGGCTTTGAGAGGAGGTTCTTCCTCATCGATGGGAGGGAGGTTGAGATCAACCTCTACGGCGAGGGGTGTAGAGATGGGGAGGAGGTCATAATCCTCGGAGAGGTGAAGTCGAGGATCTACAGCGATGACGTGAATAGGTTTGCTGGGATAGCTGAGCGCATAGAGGCCCTGATGGGTAGGAGGGCGTACAAGCTGCTCTTCGGCTTCGCCATCCACCCCTCAGCCCTCAGAGACGCTGAGGAGAGGGATGTCCACCTATACACGGCCTATAGGCCATAGGCCACGTAAAGGTTTTAAGGGGGCTAGAGGCCTAAAGCCTAAGACAGCGGTGTTGAGAGTTGGGTAAGCTAGCATACATGAGGGGGAGATCCCGATCGAAGAGGCCTGTATCTAAGAGGCCTCCAAGCTGGGTGGTCTACAAGCCTGAGGAGGTTAAGGCCCTCATCATAAAGTTGGCCCGTGAGGGTAAGCCCCCAAGTGAGATCGGGAACATACTCCGAGACGAGTATGGGATTCCCCTCGTCAAGCCCATCCTCGGCTGCGGCATAGTTAAGGTTCTCCGTGAGGCTGGATTGGCGCCGAGGATCCCCGAGGACCTCTACAACCTGATGGTCCGGGCGACGAGGATTAAGCGTCACCTGGAGCGTCATCCAAAGGACTTCCACAATAAGCGGGCCCTACAGCTCGTCGAGTCGAAGATATACAGGTTGGCGAGGTATTATAAGGAGAAGGGGATTCTCCCGAGGGATTGGCGCTACAAGTACGAGATAGTTCAGGCTTAGCCATGAGCAGCCTGGAGAGCTTTCTCTCCTCCTTCAAACCCGCCGTCGAGCTTCTGAGACGGCATGTTGAGAGGGGAGACCAGATAAGGATTGTGAGTCACAGCGACGCCGACGGCATCGCAGCCGGAGGCGCCCTAACCCTCATGGCCATGAGGCTCGGAGTCCCCTTCAAGACGAGCTGTGAGAAGCGTTTTCATCAGGGCCTCGTGGAGGAGCTCGCCTCCGAGGAGCCTCCGCTCATAATATTCTCAGACATCGGGAGCGGATACCTCGACCTAATAGAGCAGCATCTAAGGGGCATAGATGTCATAGTCCTGGATCACCATAAGCCGATTAAGGCTGAGGCTGAGGGCGTGGTTCACATAAATCCTCTGCTCCACAACCTCGACGGCTCAAGGGAGGTGAGCGCAGCGGGATTGGCCTACCTCCTGGCCGAGATGCTGGATGAGGCCAATAGAGACCTAAGCGTCCTCGGCATCATAGGCGCCCTCGGAGATCAGCAGGATAAGGGTGAGCGTCGAGGCCTATTGGGTTTGAACACCAGGATAGAGGCGTCGGCGAAGGAGGCTGGATTGCTGGAGACCCGGGTCGACTTGATCTTCTATGGCTATGAGACAAGGCCTCTGGCTAAGGCCATCGCCTATACGACGA
>CAZGKJ010000156.1:962-1536 GCA_964525955.1 uncultured Candidatus Bathyarchaeia archaeon | reverse complement strand
AGTCTACTTCGCTCCAGGAGGACGGAGCCCCTAAGCCAGATCACGTAGGTGATGGCACCCCTCATCGTATAGTTCTCCTCCAAGGGGCCGTAGAGGTAGAACTCCCAGATCCTCCTCAGCCCCGTGCCAGAAGCCGTGTAGGCGTCGGCGTAGGCGGTGTCGTTTAGATCCGTGTAGTCCGGATGCGTCATCACCCTATTGGTGGTTACGCTGCATACGGTGACAGCGTTGGGAAACCATTCAAGGCTCAGCCTGGTGGGGTCCTCCTCGGCTAAGACCTTTGTGGAGAGCATGCCCAAGCCGCTGAGGAAGGTGGAGAGGAGTATAATGGCCATGGACGCTATGCTGAGGGCTCTACGACCTAGGAGGAAGTCGACGGCTGCTTTGAGGCTCCCGGCTCCCCGATCTGTCTCCCTAGGCGCTAGGATATAGTTCGTTGAGGTATACCAGAAGGCCGTCAGCCAGAGGAAGGTCAGCGGGAGTGTGGCGTAGTCGTGGAAGGCCACGGTGATCGATGGGCCGTAGTCCTCTAGTAGAAGGGCGTCGAGGGCTATCCTCATCAGGTTGAGGAGGG
>CAZGKJ010000156.1:0-952 GCA_964525955.1 uncultured Candidatus Bathyarchaeia archaeon | reverse complement strand
CTCTGCCATCCGACGCAGCTCCAATCCAGCAGCAGCTTGTAGGGTAGATAGTGTCCTATGAGGTAGATGGAGCCATCTAAGGCGGTGGCCTTTATCCCGAAGACGTAGGTGAGGATGGCGGCCACCAGCGTCGCCATGGGCGGGGATATATGGGTTTCGATGACGACGTCCAGCCCGGTCGAGGCTGCGGCCTTCGCCATAAGGTCGTTCAGCGTTCCTATGAAGGGGAGCATCGTCAGTGATAGGAGAAGCAGCCAGAGTATGAGGCTTCTAACCCCAAATCCGCCGCTACTCATCTCCCCTCTCACTTCCCTCTTCTCACCCTCAACACGGCTACGGGGATGATGGGGGCGATGGATAGGAGTGGCAGCGTGTTTTCCGGGACGATTATCCCTGGGAACTCGATCCTCGTCCCCTCAGGGCCGTAGTGTAGGTGATAGACGCCTGGATTTCCCCTCAGATGGATCTCCAATAGTAGTGTATACCCCCTCTCTATCATCTTGGAGCTTACAGGATCGGTGGCTATCGTCAGCCTCAGGGGCTCATCGCCGAGCTTCACGTCCTCCACTCTAGCCGAGGTTAGGAGCTCCATCTCACCCCCCTCATTCACCTCTAGTAGTCTAACCTCCACGTCAACCTCGGTCTTCTTCCTGGAGCTCAGCACCAGGGTTATGAGGCTCCTCCCCTCCAGCTTGAAGTCCTCATCCAACGGCCTCTCGAAGAGGAGTCTCCATCCCCTCTCCCATCCACGGCCAGAGTATCTGAACTCGGCCCACCCCTCCTCCAGGGATGAGTCCCCCAGCCTCGTCAATAGGAGCCTTGAATTGACACCGTTGACAGATGCGGCCTCGGGGCTCTCCCTCACCATCAGCGCCGTATGCTGAATCTGCTCCCCCCCCTCAGCCCTTACGGAGATGGTTATCCATGCGATGAGGCCTGAGAGGAGGATGAG
>CAZGKJ010000155.1:0-1538 GCA_964525955.1 uncultured Candidatus Bathyarchaeia archaeon | reverse complement strand
GTATAGTGAAGCAACTATTGGTTCTTCTGTTTTCTTTAATTCTTTGATGACGTCGCGTATTAAATTTGCTTGAGCACGATAGGTTGTTATTATGGCTATATTCGAGGAAGGGATCCCTAAGTTCAAGATTGTGCTGTATATCTTAATAGCGGCTGCCGCTTCTAGTGGATTGGCCCCTGACGCTCCTTCGATTCGTCCTTTTTTAACTTTGCACCAGTCCATGTAGCCATTATCTATTTGCACCCATATTAGTGGATTGACTGGTTCTAGAGCTTCTTTTAGCCAGCCGTTTGTGTTTATTGATACGTTTAGGGAACTATTTGTTACTGTTTGGTGGTGATTGAGTTTGCCTTGATAGAATAGTTTGCTGATGGCTTCGAAGATCTTTTTATTTCCTCTTCTTTGGATCGTTAGCATTCGTGTTTTTTGCGGGTTGGTTGCGGCTAGTTCCATCAGAGACCATGCTCCTGCATATTTGTGTAGTGATCTGACGATTGGTGGTAATTGTCGAGTGTCTCCGAATATTACCCATCGTCTTGAGTAGTAAATTGGTATGATTGATGTGCATAATGGTACGGTGGATGATTCATCAATGAGTACGTAATCGAAGGTGGGCCATCTTCCAGTTTCTTTCGATGAAACATTTAATCCATACACGTTGTCGCATACGGAAAGTTTTGCTATGGTCATTCCTATTATGCGTTTGGTCAGTAGGATGCGTTTTAGCCATTTTCTGTATCCTTCATGTGGTGAGGGAGTGTCGATAAATTGTCTTATTATTTTTGATATTTTGGCTGGATGTCCGATGCGTACTATCTGGTCTTTTAGGTCCCTTCTGAGGAAGAATATTTTTTCTAGTGCGTTGTCTACTGCAACGTTAGTGTGTGATGTTATTAGAACTGTTGCTCCTTTTTCGACTGCTTTGATTGCCGCTACAGCTATTGTTGTTGTTTTTCCTGTTCCTGGCGGTCCTTCGATTGCTCTGTAGTCCCATTGTGGCATTGTTATTATTTCTTGGACTATGCTTTGTTTTTCTGGGTCAAGGTCGTATTCTTTTACGGTAATTACGTTTTTTGTCTTTTCTATTGGTTTTGGTGGATTTACGCCTGGGATTTGTACGAATAGCGAAAGATGCTGTCCGTCTCTTTTTGATTTTTCCTGGAGTATTGTTGCTGCTGAATCGTATAGGATGACTGGTTCTGCGATTTTTAGAGGGGCTTCTTTTGGTAGGTCTTTTGATCTGTCGAATAGTAGGGTTAGGTTGTTTTTGGTTTGTTCTGATACTACTCCTATTATTTTGCCGTAATAGACGGAGTCGTAGGGTCTGAGTGTGTATTCCTGTTTTATCCTTGCTTGGAGTTTTGCAACTGTTACTGTTCTGTCTTTGCTAAGATATGCTTCTGTTAGTCGTGCTTGTCCAATTATTACTGTGTTTTTCTCGGCTTCTCTGCGTTCATTCTCGATTACTTTTATTACTTCGTCGTATGGAACTGGTAGGAGATCATAATGTGGAGACTTGAAAGGTTCCGATATAACAT
>CAZGKJ010000154.1:0-1547 GCA_964525955.1 uncultured Candidatus Bathyarchaeia archaeon | reverse complement strand
CTCCTATACCTTGCATTATGTCACAAAATGAGATACCAAAAGAGGTGGAAGAGAACCTTTATCCTGGCGAGAAAATCTCCTATTCGCTTAAGAAAAAGATCAGGCTTGAAGCAAAACCTAAATACCTCGTCGTTACTGATAGGCGTGTGATGTATCTTGATCAGAAGATCTTGGGCAGATACGACCTCAGCGATATTCCTTATGAAAAACTTGAGCAGGTTAGCTTTCACAAAGGGCCAGTCGCTTCTGAGTTTGTGTTAAAAAGCGAGGAGGGAGGAATTATTAACCTCACGTGGATGGAACGTGAAGAAGCTACAAGTGCACTGAATGCTATACAGGATTCCTTAAACGCTATTGCCGTAGAGCCGGTGTCAATACAAAAGAAGAAGGGATTATTAGGGGTAGATTTGCTCCTTAAGAAGCCTCCAGAGTTGGTAAGCAGGACAATCCCTATGACTCGTGTTATTGAAGAGAGAAAAGCAAAGACTGAAGAAGGCCCCGCCGACAAATTGAAGAAATTGAAAGAGCTATATGATGCGGGGGTGATAAATGAGCAAGAGTATGAAGAGAAAAGGAAGAAGTTATTAGAGCAATTGTAAAAAAGTAAATAAATACAAAATGAGTAATGGAGGAAAAGGAGGAGTAGCAGCTTTTCTTTTAGGATTATTAGGTGGAGCTATTGCAGGATATTTAATTTCGAGAACTCTTTCACAACAGAAAAAAAGAGAAATTTTGTGTCCAAATTGTCAGCAACCCATTCAAATTGGGATTGATAAATGCCCGCACTGTGGTATTGGGCTGGGGTGGGAATAAGTATGTGGCGTAATTTTTTAAACTTTATTTCTAGTAAATATTTAGCTAATGCTGTAACAGGAATTGAAAGTTCGGCAATATTTGTTATAATCACAGCCGCTCTCACTATGGTTTCAATAAAACTTTCGTGGACTCCTTGGTTGTCTTTATCATCTTTCGTATGGTTTTCTTTTAATTTATTACTGGGATTATTTTTTATAAGAGATGTAAGGAGATTAAACATCAATCCACAACCAAAATGTCCTTTCTGTGGATTACCTTTCTCTGTCACAGAATTTTATTGTGAAAAGAGGCTGTCCAACAATTGCCAAACAATCAACAGATATTATACAATAGTACACATATCTAAAAACGCTTTCTTTCAAATTCAATGCACATTTATAGCCAGAGCTTTCTCAAGTTATAAAAATACCACTTAGAAGAACACCTAATTTAGTTCCAAGCGAAATAAAACCGAAAAGCTTTTATTATGACATGTACAATCATTTTTTGGTTATATAATTAGGGGAATGGTAAGGAATGGCGGTAAGAAGCGACAAAATGGGGCAGTCATGGCTATTGCCCCCGGCTGTTAGTGATCTCATACCGGTAGACCACATTTGCTACCTGGTTATTGCTATCGTGAATGGTGTAGATGTTAGTGAAGTGGAGCAGAAGTACAGGTCTGGACCTGGCAATCCCGCGTATTCACGCCGGATGCTGCTAAGACTGGTGATAATGGCGTCCGTTGATGC
>CAZGKJ010000153.1:991-1568 GCA_964525955.1 uncultured Candidatus Bathyarchaeia archaeon | reverse complement strand
ACAAGGTTTCGATCATGTGACCGATATAGACGGAGTAAAAATTTTCATGAAGAGTATGATGCTAACAATGAATTAAATTCCCTACGAAACAATATTTACCATGTTGCGAAAAGAGTTGAAGAAAAGACGCTAAACGGGCAAAAGAAATAACAGAAAACATAATTAGAAAACTGAAATCCCATTGGCAGAATAATACAGTAAAATAGTTTTAAATTTAAATCCGTGTTACCAGTATTCTGGTTCTACACTAGTTTCTTCGGTTTCTCCTTTAAATCTCCATATACCCGTTTTGGGTGAAATTATTTCTATTTTAGTTCCTCTATTAGTGCATCACTTAAGAGAACTTCTTTTTCATGTGTAGAGACTATAGCATTGCATTTAATGGTTTCTGAGTTTTTTGTTTCGGCTAATATCGTTATTTCAACTGATTTTGGAATTACATAGCTTAGAACTTCTCCTCCCGCTGTGTCAAGTGCTTCAAGTATCGAGTTTTCGGGCGGAGGCCATAAACCTAATTTTTCAGCTAGATTTTTAGGTATGAGCATATCTGGCTCTAAACTTGTGAATCCTGTGTTTA
>CAZGKJ010000153.1:0-981 GCA_964525955.1 uncultured Candidatus Bathyarchaeia archaeon | reverse complement strand
CCCGTCTCGTTTTGCATCTTCATCTGTGAGTTCTTTTAATGATTTTATTTTAACCTTAACTCTTACAGGCATACAAAAACCTCATACAGACTTAATTATTCCTAAACGTTTTCCACGCCTTACTCTACCAATTCTTCTCCTAAATTTTTTTACAACTTTTTTCGAAGACATTAAGAGTTCACCTAAGATTCGAGTATTTAAGCAATATTTAAGATTTTGGTTCCCACACTTCTAAATGCCTCATCTCACTAATTGAGGTAAATGTTAATTTGTTAAATTTTTCAGGGATCCTATAATTTCTCATCAAATTCGGTCCGGACAGTCTCGTAATCTAACAGTATGGATGGTAGCCTGTTACCAAAGTGTTCCTTTAAAGATATATCGCATGGAACAACTATAACATTAAACCTTCTGGATTATAAAGCGCAGTTGCTTTTCTAAGATCTTGTAGGTCGACGTAAATTTTAACACTAGTTTTCAGTGTTATCGCTAGACTTAATATATGGGGTTCAATTTATATTGCAGGGGGTTAGAATGGAAAAGAAACCTTGGTTTAAATTTTATCCAGAGGGTTTGCCAACATCCATCGATTATCCAAATATTTCGATAACTGAAGCGTTAAAAGAGGTAGCTGAAAAATATCCAAACGATATCGCACTAATTTTCGAGGACTTTAAACTAACATACAAAAAGCTTGTTGAATTAGTAGATAGGTTTGCTACAGCCTTAAGCGATTTAGGTATATCCAAAGGAGATGTTGTCGCCCTGTTTCTCCCCAATACTCCGCAGTTTGCCATCAGCTATTATGGAGCCTTAGAAATTGGGGCCATCGTAACAGCTGTAAACCCGCTATTTAAAGAAAAAGAACTCGAATATCAACTTAATAACTCTGAAGCTAAAACAATAGTTTCATTGGATGTTTTTTACCCACTTATCAGGAAAGTGAAAAATAGAACGAAACTTGAAAGCATAATTATAACT
>CAZGKJ010000152.1:0-1571 GCA_964525955.1 uncultured Candidatus Bathyarchaeia archaeon | reverse complement strand
CTCATCAAACGTTCGGGTAGTTCCAAAGCTCCTCAATTTGGATTTCGGCCTTGATTTTCAGATGGAGATGATTAGAGCGGCTAGGGATGGAGGGGCTGATGGAATAGTGATAGCCAACAGATTCTTCAGGAAATATACAGTGAAGGATACTGGCGAGACCTACTTTACGGCACACGGAGGAAGGGAGCTACGTCTCCTAAATCAGAGACAGATAAGGGAGGCTAGGAGGATCACTGATATGCCAATAAGCGCCACTGGAGGAACATACTCCGGCAGGCATATTATTGAATATCTAAGTTTGGGAGCGCAGAACGTTCAGGTCTTAACTTACGTAATGAAAAGAGGCTTTAAAGAGGCGTTTGAAGACTTGATCTTCAACCCGAAAGATGGATTTGTAAAGTTGATTTTGGAAGGGGAGATCGGCTGATCCAGCGTCTCCCTCCCTAGCCGAACTACTTCGATACTATATTCACTTCTCCTATCAGTATGGACGGCGTGTAAATGCCGGACATCGTTACTCTCCTATCACTGCCAACCTCAATTATCCTCTTCAGCGACTCAAAGGCATTACCAGATATCATTGTCTCCTTTAGCGGAAACTTCACCTCGCCATTCCTAACGTAGCATGCTTGCTTAGCTATCCCCGAGAAGTCGCCACTCTCAAACTCGACATTCCCGCTGAACCTATTGATGATTATGCCATTATCAACCTCTGAGATCAGATCCTCAGGGCTCTTCGTTCCGGGCTTCACAAGCAAGTTTGAGATCGAGATCGATGGCAGACTTGAGTAGCTCCCTCTCGCGGCATTTCCAGTCGATTCCCTATTAGCCTTATTCGCCGTGTAAGAGTCGTAGAGGAAGCTCCTTAAAACGCCATTCTCGATCACGACGGTCCTCTGCGACGGAACCCCTTCAGCATCGAACTGTGATGACCCAATACCATACGGGAGTAGTCCATCATCGATGAGGGTTAACCTCCGATCTGCAACTTCTAAGCCTATCTTGTCGGCCCATAGGCTTCTCCCCCTCTGAACGTTATCCGCATTGATGCTACTCACAACCGGACCGAATAATACATCAGCGGCGACGTCGGGGCTCAATATAACCTCGCCCCTAAAGGATTCGATCTTCCTCGCGCCAAGGGATATGAGGGCCTTCCTAGCCGCTGTTTCTCCGATCCTCTCAGTTGAGAATCCCCTCAGCGTCCTTGAGAGGTCATATTCGTAAGAGAGGCTTGATGCTTCACCGTTCTCCTTTGCTATACAGATCAGATAGAATGATATTGCCGTTCCCCGACTTTCCAGTTCTATTCCATGAGAATTGGAGATCGCCACTTCAGTTGTAGATAATGATAATTTACCATCATCTATCGAGACTCTTGGATCGAAGTTCTTAACCGCCTCGTAGCCGTCCATGGTCATCTTTAGGGCTTCATCAGGAGTGAGTGAGGCTAACTCCTCATCGTATAAGCCCTCAGGTTCCGGTGGGATGCTCCTCGGGTATGGCAGGGATGCAAGTAAGCTCGCTGATGTATCGCCCAAAGATCCCGAGTGGAGATCCCTGCCATACCC
>CAZGKJ010000151.1:0-1592 GCA_964525955.1 uncultured Candidatus Bathyarchaeia archaeon | reverse complement strand
TTCTGTGGGCTTCATCTACGAGAACAATAATGTTATCTCTTTCATTCACATGCTTTGGCATCCCTTCAAATTTGTGTATTGTTGTGATAATTAGACCTCTGTAATCGCTTTCAAGCAATTCTCTCAAATGATTTTTGCTTTCAGCTTTAACAATGTTTGGGAAGCCATAAGCCTGAAAATTCCTGCGAATTTGATCCTCTAATTCAACTCTGTCAACGACAACAATTATGGTTGGATTCTCAAGTTCTTGCATTTTCCTCAGTTCATCAGCAGAAACAATCATTGTAAGGCTTTTGTAAGCTCCTTGGGTATGCCATATCAAGCCTTTCTTTTTCTTTTCCTCCAAAACCCTTCTTATTATCTTTGCTATTGCCCTCCTCTGATGCTGTTTCAAGATGTATTTCTGGAGTTCCTCATCAACTGTCATGAAAACTATATACGAGCGGAGAGTCTCAATTACCTCTTCTTTGTTAAAGAAAGTTTTTATTAACTTTTCAAAGTTAAATCCGTTCTCAATTTTCCATCTGTAAAAAGTCTTTGATTCATATTTCCAGGTCGGGCCGTAGAAGAGCCTTAATCCTTCAGATACTGCATAAAACTGAAGATATTTGAAAAGTTCAGGCAGGGCATTGTTGTAAATTCTTACCTGTTCAAAAGCCTCCTCTTCCGCCTCATAAACAGTGGGACTTTTTAGTTGAAAATCGCAGATAGGTATGCCGTTTATAAAAAGAACAATATCCATTCTCCTTTTTTCTCTATCCTCAAACCAGTATTCTTTTGTAAAGGCGAAATGATTGTTTTGGGGATTTTCAAAATCTATCAGTTTAAAATTCCTTTCTCTCCTCTCTTTTTCAACATAAACAGTCTTTTTACCCCTCAGATATTCCAGAAATTCTCGATTTCCTGTGAGTGTGGAGGGTATGAGCCTTAGCCTTCTTATAACATCTTGGGCATTTTCATCGGTTATTATTCCAGGATTAAGTTCTTTTAGTTTCTTCTCAAGAATTTCAAGGATGAAAGGCTCTTTAATATCGTATCCTCTCTTCTCCTGAATGTCAGTGGGCGGGATAAACTCCCAGTATATCGCCCGAAGGTAATCTATTACCCTATTTTGGACATCCCTTTTCTCTGTTATGAGCCTCATACTATCCTTCTTAAGGTTTGTACCTATACCTAATTACATTATCTTCTAAAACGGGTTCATAAAACATCTGATGGATCAATTTACCTGGGTACCATGTCTTAATTCTTTCTCGAATGAATGTTAACTGTCGTGAGTAAATGCGATCTTGCATATTATGTAAAACAGAAACTAAACCATAAGGGAATCCATATTTAACTCTCCATTTTCTGTTTGTGAGGATTCCGTGTTCATGTCCTCTATGCAGATGAGGGGGTAATCTCCTTTTGTCATACTCTCTTGGAAAATTAGCAAAGAGATCTTTAGAGCGATTGACGACTTCGAGCATGTTTATATCCAGCCCTAATCCCATAAGATTAAGTAGTCGCAATTGACCTCTGATATGATCTCGCCGTTTCATATCTCCACCTCTTTAAGTCTTATTTCCCCACTCATTAATTTATGAAGCATT
>CAZGKJ010000150.1:0-1599 GCA_964525955.1 uncultured Candidatus Bathyarchaeia archaeon | reverse complement strand
GAGGGCGTGGAGGTTGTGGAGAGGCTCCCAGAGGAGGGGCCTAATCCAAGGCTTGTGAAATCCATCTACACGAGGGATCCAGCCTTCGCAGTTCCAGGAGGCGTAATCATAGGCCGGATGTATGACAGGCTGCGGAGGGGTGAGGAACCCTATGTGATGAGGACCCTGGCCCAGATCGGCTGTCCGATCCTAAGAACAATCAACGGCTATGGGGTTGCGGAGGGTGGAAGCGTGATGTGGATCACCCCTAAGCATCTCGCCCTCGGCCTTTCATGGCGTATGAATGAGGAGGGGGCGATGCAGATCGCTGAGGTTGTCTGGGCCATAGACCCCGACGTAGATATAAGGGCTGAACCCATCTTCGGAGGCCATATCGATGCCCATATCTGCATGGTAGACGTCAAGACGGCCGTCGTAAATCGTGAGGGATTAGCCTATACGATGTATGAGTGGCTTAGGGAGACCGTCGGCCTCAACATCATAGAGAGGCCAAGGGATGTCTACGTAGCAGCCGTCGCCGTGAGGCCTGGCCGAGTCATCTGCGCCTCAGGCCCTGGAAGGGAGGAGGGGGTTAAGCTGTTGGAGAGGAATGGGATCGATGTGATAACGGTTGATATCCCCACCCTCGTCCACCCCCTAAACAGCGGCTCGATACACTGCTTAACCATGCCAATACAGCGTGATCCGGAGTCGGAGGATTGAAGGCTTCCTCCTCCCTGAACTGCCAGTATCGTAAGCATCGATGATTATAGTTGAGGCATCTCTCCATCACATCCCTGATATGCCTAAGCCTCCATAGGAGGAGATCCATGGATTGGCCATTCCCCCTCCGGCTTAGCTCCTCCTCTATCCAGGCCTCATTCTCCCTCATGGCCCTGAAGCTTCTACATCTATCCCTGTAGGGGCAGGGGCCCGTTCTATCGAAGAGGAAGACCAAGGCGCTTCAAAAAGGGCTCTCCCACGAATTTAAATCGATTCTCGACTCCTCCTCCCGATCCCTATGCTGTTCAAAAGCCATCTATCTAAGCTCCATATGAGGCGCTCTCAGCCAGCGTCGTATAGATGGGCCCCCTCGGAGTTAGGGTGCTCCTCTTAAGCCTTACATGGCTGACGGTGAGGGAGCCGAATTCGGCGTCGATGAGTGACTCCAGCGTCATGGCTAATCGATCACGGTTCCTCCCACTTCTAACCCTGGCGATGGTGAGATGCGGCGTGAAGGGTCTATCCTCACCCCTGAGACCCAAGCCGAGGAGGCCCCTCTCAACCTGGGCATATAGGCCCTTCAGCTCCTCAGCTCCATCGGAGACGCCGATCCAGATGACCCTCGGCCTATGGACGTTTGGGAAGGCTCCGACACCTCTGAAGCAGACCCTGAAGGGCTTGAAGCCCATCTCCCTGATGAGCTCCCCGACGGCCTCAGCGAGGCTCGGCGGAATCTCTCCGAGGAATCTCAGCGTTATGTGGAGATTCTCCCTCTCCACAAGCTTCAGGTCGGCCCCCGATGATTGGAGCCTCCTCTGAGCCTCAGCTATGGCGTCGAGGAGCTTGGGTTCCTCGACGTCGACGGCGATGAAGCATCTCATCGACGTTGAGCTTATC
>CAZGKJ010000149.1:0-1599 GCA_964525955.1 uncultured Candidatus Bathyarchaeia archaeon | reverse complement strand
AACCAATATCCCAAGAACGTTCTAAAAAGAAAAAGTGTTATTTATGAGAGCATTAGCACTGTTATCCGGCGGTCTGGATTCTATTCTGGCAACCAAGCTTATCTTAGACCAAGGTATAGAAGTCGTGGCAGTGAATTTCATCCTGCCGTTCGCAGTGGAAAAAGAGGATTATGCTGGTGAGGTAGCAAGGAGGTTTGGGATACCGCTTATAAGGGTAAAAGCTGGTGACGAATACCTTGACATGGTGAGAAACCCGGAGCATGGCTATGGTTCAGGAATAAACCCCTGTATAGATTGTCGTATTTATATGCTGCGAGAAGCGAAAAGGATTGCAAAAGCCCTCGGTGCAGATTTCATCTTCACTGGCGATGTTCTCGGTGAAAGACCAATGAGTCAGCATCGGAAAGCATTGGAACTCGAAGAAAAAGAAGCAGGGTTAGAAAAAATGGTCTTGAGACCGCTATCTGCAAAACTACTCGCTGAAACAATTCCGGAGCGTGAAGGCTGGGTGGACAGGAACAAGCTTCTGGATATAAAGGGAAAAAGCAGAAAGCCTCAGATTGCGCTTGTAAGAAAGTTTGGCTTGCAAGATGACTATCCATCACCATCTGGCGGCTGTCTCTTAACCAACAAGGAATTTGCATCTAAGCTGAGGGATTTGTTCGAGCATAAGGAAAAAGTGTCAATGAGAGATGTGAAGTTACTGAAAATAGGCAGGCATTTCCGGTTCGCAGCGTCAAAAATAGTAGTAGGAAGAAATGAAGCGGAGAATAAGCTACTTTTGGATTTGAAGAATCCTGAAGACTATGTTTTCGAGGTACCAGGTTATGGAAGTCCGATAACGATTTTGGAAGGTACGAAGAGCAAAGAAGCGATTGAACTCGCTGCAAAGCTGACTGCAAGATATTCAGACGCTGGTGCGAGTGCCGAAGAAAAGGGGGTGTTGGTGGAAGTTAAGTATGAAGATAAGGGACAAAAAGAAGCTCAGGTTACGTCAATAGTTGTTTCGCCTTCAGATGAAAATGAAGTTGTTCGGTTGAGGATATAAGGGGCCAGACCATTTGGACAACTCTCTAACCAGAATATTTTTGGATCAAATCTAAAAGGTTTGCCTTATCAACCCTCCAAACCAAATGGTCTATTGTAAAAGGAAGTGTCATTCTAAAGCGGATTTATAAAAATAATTTCACCGTTCCTCCTATTACGTTCAAGATGTTTGATTAGTTTCAGGCACGTAAATAATTTCACCGTTTTCGAGTTTGTACCTGAACAGAATTAGATGTGCCACCTACACATCATCAACTGTAAGCTTAAATTCCCTTCTTATGCAATATTGGTGCTATTAAGCTCATTATTTGCGAGATTTTTCAACGACGAAGTTTATATATGTGTAGGTGTTATAACACCTACATGGCAATCAAAAGACATAAGCGAGGCAATCGCGTATACTTGGCGGAATATAAATCCATAAGGCAAGGAAAAAAGGTTATTAGCAAATTCGTACGCTATATCGGTCCCGAGGACAAAGTATCAACAAGTGAAAAACCGCGCAAACGGGTCTTGGATCGCTTAAATCTCTCCAGCTCGTATAGGGCGGGA
>CAZGKJ010000148.1:0-1604 GCA_964525955.1 uncultured Candidatus Bathyarchaeia archaeon | reverse complement strand
AAATTTGAACATTCTCTTCTCACCATCTTCTCTATGTCCTTATTGCTTAATCCCTCCAATTCAACGATTTCATAAGAACCCGCTCGCAGCTCGACGTCAGGCACGTAAGGAGTGGCTATTTCGAGAATGAATCTCAAGCGTTCATTTCTGCAAGTAGCCGCAAAAATGGTTTCAAACTCCTTTTTATTTAATTCATGTGCATTCTCTACAAAAATTATCTTCTCTTTCGATTTCTCCATAAACTCTAAAATCCAAGATTCTTTTGGCTTCCAAGTTTCTCCACCGCCAGCACCAAAGCCAAGTGCTGCACCTGAATAAGAAACGCCAGTTGGTACTTTATTAGGCATATTGTTCCCAATGATTTAAGGAGATGAGCGATAAAAAACATCGAGATAAAATCTCATCGAGTGCTTTACAAATTCGTAGCAAAACTGAAAAACGGAACTTGAAGAGCCTGAGCTAACAAGGCTGTTTACTCTCGCAGGTGCTCTTCATCAGATTTTCTATGAGGACTGGTTACCACCAGAAGCGGTGGTGGATCACGCAGAAGAACCAAAATAAGATGCCTCTTTCTCCGCAATTTTTTGTTTTATAGGAATCGAGAAATAAAATGTCGAACCTTTTCCTAATTCGCTTTCTACCCCTATCTTGCCGTTATGCGCTTGAATAATCCCTTTAGCAATCGCTAATCCCAAACCCGTTCCAACATGTTCCCTTCCCATCGAAGAATCAATTTGAGAGAACGGGTTGAACAATTTCTTTTGATCGGCTTTTGCAATCCCTATGCCATAATCTGTGATACTAACCCGAACATTTTCCCCCAAACGTTTAGTTTTAATAATCACTTTGCCTGTTTTTTCTGAGAATTTTATTGCATTATTCAGCAGATTGCCTATTACCTGTCCTAATCTTTCAGCATCTCCGATTATGTTTGGCATCTCTGCTAACTTTGTACTTATTTCTATTTCTTTTCTCTTCGCAAATCCTTCCTGCATCTTTATTGCTTCTCTTACTGCGTCATTGATATTCATAGGCTCAAAGGATAACTTAATCTTCCCTGCTTCTATTCTTGAGAGGTCCAGAATATCCTCAATCAGGTTTTCCAACCTTGTTAGATTCCTGAGAACGGTCTCTATGCTCCTTTCTTGCTCCTCATTTAATTCCCCCATATATCCTTCCCGTAGCATTTGTAGGTGAGATTTCATCGGTGTTAGGGGAGTTCTTAATTCGTGGGACGTTATGGACAAAAAATCGTTTTTCATCCTTGTTACCTCTTCTAAATCTGCCATATGCTCCATCGCCTTTTTCAATTCGGCATTCTTTGTTCCAAGCTCTTCCAATAACCTTCTCTTTTCCTCCTCTGCTAACTTCCGTTTCCATATTTCCAGTGTTAGTTTGATGGTGCTCAGTAATCTATCCTTTGTGAGATGATCCTTAGGAATGTAGTCAATTGCACCTTCACGGATGGACTGAACCGCAATCTCTTCACTTCCAAATCCAGTAAGCATGACCACGGGCGCTATCTGCTTTTCAACAATCTCTGCAAGCCACTCCACACCTGATTTCTCCGGCATCAAGATATCCATAAGTACCAGGTCAATTCC
>CAZGKJ010000147.1:0-1628 GCA_964525955.1 uncultured Candidatus Bathyarchaeia archaeon | reverse complement strand
CCTGATGTTGATCCAGCCCTTCCTCCTCGCCCAGGCGAGGGCGATCTCCAGCGGCTCGATTCTTCGGCGGAGAGATTCGATCTCCTCGACTCCCTCTGAGACTGCTTTGATGAGCCTCTTCTCAGGCAGCCCCTCCTCGACGTATCGACGCCCCTCATCGGTGAGCCTCAAGACCTCATAGGCCTCCTCCTCGATCTCGACGACGCCCTTCGTCTCAGCCCATGCCGAGGCCTTCTCCACGGCTCCCCTGCTCAGCCCAGTTAGGCGTTGGAGCTCCTCAACGGAGGCGGAGCCACGCTCCCTTAAGGCCTGCAGTATCCTCTTCTCATGTTCATGCAGCGTCGAGGCCAATTCCCTGGGGTCCAGGCTAAACCACCCAGATCATGGGGCTGGGATCAGCCCTTAAAAGATTAAGTATAGTCCGTCAGCTTCCTCTGGGTCAGAGTCCTCCTCAGCAGAGTTCCAGCCTCAGCCCACTGCCTTATGCTGAGGGTGAGCCTCCCCTCGATGTATCTCAACGCCTCCTCCAAGGAGTCAAAGCGTTTAGGCCTCTGCCTCATCGCATTTCTCACATTCTCCCTAACCTGCCAGACTCCGACGGGTAGGATGTAATCAGGATAGGCCTCACGGAAGACGAAGACCCTCGCCTGCCTCCGAACATGGTTTAGATGCTCCAAGACGGCGAGCCTCGCAGCATAATAGCATCCACCCATGGAGGCGTAGCGCCATCGACCGCCATAGTCCTCCCAGTCGGTGACTATGGCCACCCCCTCATCCGAGGGATTCCAAAGCGTGTTTGGATACCAGGCCTCATAGGCCTCATAGCTCCAGGCATCGGGGATCAGCAGCACCTCGAAGCGGTTGCCAAGATAATTCGACTCATAGACCTCATATTGATTGACGGCTGGATAGTCCTTCACCTGCTCCATGAGATGCTTGGAGACTATGTCGTCGACAGCCGTTATGCTCCACCTCGTCGGCACTAGTCTCCGACGTCGGCCTAAGCCGAAGCATCCCATGCTGAAGGCCCTCTGAATACGGGTTATAGGCGTCCCCCGCTCATAGAGCCTCAGGACGGCTTCAGAGGCCTTTAGGTCTGTGTCGTAGTAGGCCCTCTCCATCCATCTATCCCACTTTAGGCTGCCCATCTCAAGGCTCTCGAGGGGGGCTGAGGGGCCCATGGGTTGGACGTCTCCGTCGAGGATGAAGCTCCCCCTCGGCCTCTTCCTAAGCCTCAGCTCCGCCTCCACATAGTCAGCCGAGAGGGATAGCTCCCGTGTCATCTCCAGCAGCCGGCCAGCCTTGTAGGGTTTGCGGACATCAACCCTATAGGTTCCCCTCAGAAGTTGGGATCTATACTCGATGATCTCATCGATGCTCTTCCCAAACCAGCGCTCTGGGAAATCGAGTATCGATGTATCCCCCTTAATGGGGGCCGCCATGGGGCCGACGCTGACATAGGGATAGCCGAATCGGCCTACGAAGACGCTGGGCGGTGAAGACCCCTCTATGGAGAGACCTGAAACACGCCGCCATATACGGAGATAAGAAGACAAACGGGCGAGGATCGGGCATCGGGCTCTACCGCAGAGGAGCTTAGAACCCTTACAGACGGCGCAGAGACTCCC
>CAZGKJ010000146.1:0-1629 GCA_964525955.1 uncultured Candidatus Bathyarchaeia archaeon | reverse complement strand
TGACCTTTGTGTCATATGACACCTGGTTCATGATAGAATATAGAACTATAAGAAGGTGATGTACATGAACCAGGAAGAATTGGAAAGGTTGGTAAACAAATCGGACAGGCAACTGTTTATCAATGACCTGAATACCGGTTTTGGACTGTCTCAAGTGGAAGCGGAAGCGCTATACGATAGAATCACGATGTTTAATCGTGATTACTATGGTGGTTCCAGAGGACCAGATCAGATAGCAAAAACAGTGGTTGCTCTTGGAGAACCAGCGGGAAAGCCGATAAAGTATTGTCGGATGGTATCAGTGAATTTAACGATCTACGATGACGAAGACCTTGAGGTTAGGCAAAAATACGGTATAGCTGCGGAAAGAAGGAATAAGGAACTGCGTCTGTGTGACGAAGCGATAGAGCAAGGGGGGGTTCTGACCATGGAGGATCTTGCAATCCTTCTTGGAACAAGCCTGAGCACGGTAAAGAGAGACGACGCTTACCTCATGAAACAGGATATCACATTGCTTACACGCGGCTGGGTGGAGGACATAGGCAGGGGCGTTTCGCATAAAACAAAAGCGGTTGAGCTTTACCTTAAAAACTACACGCTTTCAGAAATTGCAAGGAAGATAGCCCATACACCCTCTAATGTAAACAGATACTTAGAGAGCTTTTCGGTGGTAGCATTTCTTCATAAGGACTCTTATCCCCTCTTAACAATCAGAAAGATAACAAAACTATCAGAAAGACTGATTAATGAGTATTTAGATTTACTTAAGCGAGCAGAGAGCGAAGGTTATACAGATAGGATTAACCAGCTTCTGGATCCGTTTAAGGTTAATGAACCGTTAAAAAAAACGTTGCGGGAGGGGGCACGATGACTGACAAAGGCATGCTCAAGCGGGAATATGCGAAGAATGTCTACGGACCGCTTCAAGGGAGAACACTGCGAAATGTGCTCGTAAAGAAGCTCATTGAGGGATATGGATATTCAGATAAGTTGGAGATAGCGAAACGGCTCGTAGACGATTTCTTAGAAACGATAGGCAGGTTTTCACCACCGGTAGATAGAGTAAAACCAGGACAAATGGTCTGGATTGCGCGATCTGATAAAGATAAGCAGGGGTATGGTAAACGAAGTGCAGATACAGAGGCTAAGAGAGCTATACTATCCCTGGTAACCGAAGAAGATAGAGATATGCTTGCAACTGAGGGGAAACTCGGAAAAATGAAAGAGAGGAGAATAGTTCGTTTGATCAACGAGGCTAAACAGCAGGGTACGGTGCTCACGCTGGCAGATTTAAGTGCCATTATGCTATTAAACCGTTCTACACTATCAGTACGCACGAAAAAATATCAAAAAGATACTGGGAAGCTGCTCCCTACAGCGGGTAATACGTTGGACATTGGGCCTGGCATTACTCATAAACGCGATGTGGTAGAATTGTACGCGAAGGGTTACAATCCAATAGAAATAGCGAGGAAAATCAATCACAATCTGAGCAATGTGGAGACATACATAGAAGATATGGAACGAGTGAAGATATTGGCTTCTAAAGATGTGCAAACAATTGCTCGAATCACAAGAATGGGCCCTTCTCTCGTTGAGGAGTATTTGGAGATCATCAGAGCATACTAC
>CAZGKJ010000145.1:0-1650 GCA_964525955.1 uncultured Candidatus Bathyarchaeia archaeon | reverse complement strand
TCGAGGCCATAGGGGAGCTGAAGCCTGGGGAGATATTGGTTCTGGATAACCTGAGGAGGATAGATGAGGAGAACCGGAACATGCCGCCGGAGGAGGCTGCGAAGACGAGGCTTGTTGAGGTTCTCGCACCCCACTTCGACCTCGTCGTAAACGACGCCTTCGCAGCCGCCCATAGAAGTCAGCCCAGCCTAATAGGCTTCGGGGAGCTCCTCCCGATGGTGGCTGGGAGGCTGATGCAGCGGGAGCTTGAGGCCCTTGAAAGGGTTTTGGAGAACCCTGAGAGGCCATGCATCTTCATCCTCGGAGGAGCCAAGGTTGAGGATAGGCTGCCCGTCATCGATAGGGTTCTAAGGGAGGGGATCGCCGACAAGGTTCTCTTAGGCGGCCTCGTTCAGGAGCCCTTCCTAATGGCCCGTGGATACCTATCAAAGCGCCTTGAAAGCCTCGGCGATGAGGAGAGACATCTCGTAGATGAGGCCTCGAAGCTGCTGGAGAACTACGGCGACAGGATAGAGCTGCCCGTCGACCTCGCCCTCGACGTCGGGGGAGAGCGGGTTGAGGTGGGGGTAGGAAAGCTGACGGATGAGACAAACATCTACGACATAGGTCTAAACACCATCGTCCGCTACATAGATGAGGTTAAGGCCGCTGGAACAGTCGTTGCAGAAGGCCCACTGGGAATGTTTGAGCGAAGAGGCTTCCACATAGGGACGAAGGAGCTCCTAAGGGCGATGGCCGAATGCAGAGGCTACACCCTCCTCGGCGGGGGACACCTCGGAGCCATGGCATCACTCCTAGGCCTCGAAGGAAAAATAGACCACATAAGCACGGGAGGAGGAGCCCTACTGACACTGCTGGCAGGAGCACCCATGCCAGTCATAGAAGCCCTGAAGAGAGCCAAGGAAAGGTGGGGAGGCCAGCAAGGTTAATAAGCTGAACCCCTCCACAACCCATAGAAAGCGGGGCCGTGGTCCAGCTAGGGAGGATACGTGGCTTGGGCCCACGTGGTCGCCGGTTCAAATCCGGCCGGCCCCATTGGGTGGGGGTTTGGTGGTTTTTTATTATCTTTTGTTGTTTTTTTGTTTTGGGGTGTGGTTTGGAGAGGTTTGTGGCGAGGGTTTTTGGTGGTGGTAAGGTGACTATTCCTGTGAGGGTTAGGGAGCTGTTGGGGATTAGGGATGGGGATTATGTTCGTTTGGAGGTTTTGGAGGTGATTAGGAGGGGTGAGTAGGCTTCTCCATGGCCTGTATCGGCGTGGATTTATGCTCTGTGATCGATGTCTGTGGAATGGTGAGTGTGAGGGCTTTGAGCCTGGCGGGGTTTGTCGATATGAGAGGGAGGCTTTCCATCGCATCGTTGAGGCCTTGGTTGAGGGGTATGGCCTGGATGGGGTGGCTGATAGGCTTCTGGCTGAGAGGGCTGCGATGACTCTCATCAGGTTGGCGAGGGCTGAGGCCTATGAGGCTTGGAGGGGTTTCACAGAGCCGTCTGCCTCCTGGGTCAGCTACGTCGCCAGGCTGGACAGAACTCTCAGGGATATACTGCGGGAGCTGGCGGTCACCAGGAAGACCAGGAAGGAGTTGGAGGCCAAGTCTGCTCTGGAGGTGGATGTGGAGGAGCTCCTAAGGAGGTTTGTGGCCAGGGCGGAGC
>CAZGKJ010000144.1:0-1672 GCA_964525955.1 uncultured Candidatus Bathyarchaeia archaeon | reverse complement strand
GTACAGCAGTCGAAGACGGCTCTCCCAGCGCTGATCCCGATAACCCCCGAGTTCATGAGGATTCTGGGGTACTACGCAAGCGAAGGCTCCATAACTAAAGGGGTTAAGGTGACGTTCTCCTTCGGATCCCACGAGCTTGAAACCCTAGTAAAGGATCTCGTGGATTGTCTTGAGAAGGTTTTCGGCGTGAAGGCTTTGATCGCGAAGCCGCATGAAACTGCCATAAACGTCGTGGTGAACAGCGCCTCCCTCGCTTTCCTCTTCGAGAAAATACTCAAAACGGGAACAAACGCTAATAACAAGCGGATCCCTTGGATAGTCTTCAACGTCTCCAGAAAGCTGATGTGGCACTTCTTAATAGCGTACATCGGAGGAGACGGCTACATTCAAAGGAAAAAGAGAAACAGGAAGATAACGCTGGCGACATCGAGCAAAGATCTCTTTACCGACCTCAAGTTCCTCCTAACCCTGATGGGACTAAACTTCTCAGCATGCATCTCAAAGTCTCAGGATAGGGTTGTTAAGGGCAGAAGAACGAAATTCAGTAGATCCTACTACATATACATCAGGGAAGGCGTCTCTCCAGCGTCACACTCGATACCGATAGCTCGATATAGGCGAGAACTATTAAAGATCTCAAAATATAGGCTCTCAAACCTTTACAGACCTACGGTTCAGAAAAGCTGGTTAAGGAGAGTCTTCCACCCCGATCAGCTTCCCGACGCCCTCAGGAAGATAGTCTTCTCGGATATAGGATCTCTGCCGATAAAGAGCATAGAGGTTATACGGTCAAGCTCGGAGTGGGTTTACGACATATCCGTCGAGGACGTTGAGAGGTTCATAGGGGGCGAAGCAATAGCCTTGCTCCATAACTCGTTGGATGCGGCGGAGGTTGGGAGGATTCCGCCGAACGTCATCGTCGAGCTGTCTTCGGAGGGGAATTCTGAGGGAGGCGTCGACATCTACAGGCTTCGGGTTGAGGATAATGGTATCGGAGTTGACCCCGAGCACATTCCGAGGGCGTTCGGAACGGTCTTCTATGGGAGCAAGTACGGGTATAAGCAGAGCCGCGGAACCTTCGGCCTCGGCGGAACCATGGCCCTGCTCTACGGGCAGATAACCACGAATAGGCCCGCGGTCGTGGTCTCGAGCCGCGGCGGCCGCGAGATACACAAGTTCGTCCTCATGATAGATATCGTGAAGAATGAGCCCAAGGTCTTCGAGCACGAGGTCTACGAGAATAAGCGGAGATGGCATGGAACGGCGGTCGAGTTCTATCTCGAGGGAGACTATACGAATAGCAAGGCGAAGATAATCCAATACTTTAACCACACCGCGATAGCGAATCCGCACGCATCCCTTATGTTCATAGATCCGAGGGGGAGGCTTTACTACTATCCGAGGGCGACGACGAAGACCCCCGAGCCCCCGAAGGAGTCTCTGCCGCATCCGGTCGGGGTCGATATAGAGACCATGTCTAGGATCCTGCGCTCGACGAGGGAGAGGACCATGCTGGGGTTTCTCATGAGGAGCTTCCAGAAGGTTGGCGAGAAGACCGCTAGAGACGTTCTGAGCCTCGCGGGAATCTCGGAGAGGAAGAACCCGAGAAAGCTTAGCCACGACGAGGTTACGAGGCTCGTCGAGGCGATTAAGAGCTACGCCACGTTTCGGG
>CAZGKJ010000143.1:0-1680 GCA_964525955.1 uncultured Candidatus Bathyarchaeia archaeon | reverse complement strand
CGTAACCGGTGCAATACATCCGCTCATACTCATGACCGAGCAAAGAAAGGACTTTCTGATGAATCGGCTTCATATTCAAGACCTTCACCATCTCCGAGCCCTTGTAAAGGACGGTAATACCCTCAAACACCTGAAAAACACGGCGTATCGTTGGTTTCTTCGTTGGCTTGCCCTTCTGATCCGGTATTGTCTCATCTACCTTCTCCAGTGCTTCACGCAACTTGCGCTCCGCAATAGCGTAAACCATGAGTGCAAGTCCCATTATCATCACCATCGCAACTATCCGGCTTTCCTTCTTCAGGAACAGGCTGTGCGCAAAGAATAACGGGTCTTTGAGGAATCTGAACCCCCTTTCCGCATGTTGCTGCTCCTTGTACGCCTTAAGCGCTTCTTCATCGCCGAGCTTCTCACTGTCCAACTCGTTTGTAGCGACGATGAACTTCCCCTTTTTCAGCGTTTCGCGCTCTACCGCGGATTTCTCCTCCGCAAGCGCTATTTTTACGCGGTAAACCGTCTGGGTAGGCTCGTCTTTTCTGGGTCTCCCCCGCCCCTCGCCTTTTCTCTTCCTCTTCGTCACGACCTCAGTCGCGCTTATCTTGTGATACTTCCACCCTTTTTCCATCTCCCGTGCAGCATTCAGCGCGTCTTCCAGGCTGTAAAACTCCTGATTGTTGAAATGCCAGACCGCCTTCTCCACCTTCTCTTTCTCCTTCCCTATCTTCTTCTCCAGCGTCTTCGTCTCTCTTGCAAACGCTTTCTCCGAGAATACCACTACCCAACGCTGTGGCACACCTCCGTATTCTACCTCGGTGGTAAAGATGTGGTAACCATTGAGAGCAGTACTGCGCATCTTTTCCATATCTGCGCTCTCCAGCACGTCTTTTGCTTCTGTTAGCGTCTCAGGTACCCTTGTTATCCAAATGTAGTCTTTAGAAATCGCTTTCAGGTTCTTCTCCGAATACGCTGCGCTATCCCACACCCATATTTTGTCTTCACCCCACTTATCCCGTAATGACTGCCCGTACTGTTGCACGATCTCTCTGAAATGGTCCTTGTCGGATGTATTGCCGTTCAAAGCCTGTATAAAAACGGGCAAACTGTCTGACATGACCAGCGAAACAACGAACTGCTTCAGGTCTGGTCGGTGGTCCTTGGAGAAGCCGTGAGTTATCTCTATTGGGACTGCGTCAATATCGCCTTCTTCATGCTCGTATTCTCCTTGAAGGCTTATCGTACTAGTGTCGTTGTGCCAGAATCGCCCTAAGTATTCCCCATAAGCATTGGCGGCGATTTGCATGAATATTCCCTCGGGTCCGGCTCTGTACAACTTATCCAAAGTCCGCCCTAAGACGTCATCGTTGAAATCCTCCGGTTTCAGCTCCTCTCTTATCAATATCTCCACCGGTTTCGTCCCCATGAACTCCGGGAAGAGATATAAGGGTCTGTCAACGAATCCCAGCATATTCAGCACCATTGCCACGACTGCTTCCCCACAGCTCACTTTCTGCCGCGGATCCATGCCCACAATCCTATCTATCTCGCTCGCTAAATCTATTTCCTTGCATACCTTGGCTACGATGCCAAGGTGGTCCATGTTTTTACTGCTGTATTCAACGGAGTCCCGGGACTCCTCCCACATACTTATGACATTTTGTGACATTAATATTCGACAGGAAGTGT
>CAZGKJ010000142.1:0-1696 GCA_964525955.1 uncultured Candidatus Bathyarchaeia archaeon | reverse complement strand
GAGTTGTATACTTGTCTAGAAAATTAATTAGAAAACCCATTTTTGGAGTAGCTGCAATGTTGTTGCTTCTGACAGGCATTATGATGGCTTTCAACTCTTCAGTTAGGGCACCCGACGGAACCTCCTCTTACATCTACATTAGAGCTGATGGAAGCGTAGAACCATCAGATGCACCTATCGGCACAACAGACTACATCTATTATAGAATCTACGATGACATCATTAACAGATCAATAATTATTGAAAGAGACGGAATTACGCTTCAAGGCAATAATCGTCTAATTCAAGGCGACGGAAGCTTAAAAGCTGGAATAAATCTAACTGGCAGAACAGACGTTTTAATTGAGAACGTTAGGATAACTAAATTCCAATACGGAATTCTATTAAACTCTTCAACGGATTGCAGATTAGTTCATAGTACCATTTGGGAAAATTGGGCAGGAGTATGGATTGAGGGTTGCCTTAGAGCTGAAATAAGTTTCAATAATATTTCATACAACAACAATTATGGTATACGCATTTACTCTGGTGGAAACAATGAACTCTACCACAACACAGTCTGGCATAACTATGACGGAATAAATATATGGTATTCTGTCGCAGACGTGCTTGTCGGCAATAATGCCTCGTTGAACTACGACGCTGGAATCCTGCTTCACTATTCCACAGGAGGCACATGGCTAAGTGGTAATAATATATCCTCAAACGGCTACTTTGGAATCTCCATCTTAAACAGCAATAACGTGAAGATGAGTAACAATAAAGCTTCAAACAACGAACATAATTTTGGCCTTGACGGAACACAATATAGACACTTCACAACACACATAATAGATAAGACAAATACGGTTAACAATAAACCGATATATTATATAAAGGACTTAACCGACACCATTTATGATACCAATACAAACGCAGGAACCATTTATCTAATTAACTGTAAAAACATGACTGTAAAAGACTTAAACCTTACAGAAAACGGCTGCGGAGTGCTTCTATTCAATACAACTTGGTCAAAAATAGAAAACATCTCCGTTTCAAAAAATATTTACGGTATTAAGCTAATAAACTCGCCAAATAATACAATAACTCTGAACAAAATCGCAGCCAATCAATATGGAATGAAAATTAAGGATTCTAATGAAACGAAGATTTGTCGGAACAGTATAACAGGAAATCAGTGGGGAATATTCATGAATAATTCAGCGCTAAACAGTATATCCAAAAATCGGATAAGCAGCAACACGGCCGATGGGATTCGTCTCGAATACTCGCACAACAATACCATCGTAGAGAATACAATAGCAGAAAACGGTGAACCGTTTCCCTTCCCAGAGTCGTTCTTTTATGGCATTAAACTCCAAAACTCAGGAAACAACACGATATATCACAATAACTTTATAGATAATAACGGGCAAGCATACGCCATTTCATCAAATGACAATAAGTGGGATAACGGTTGGCCTTCAGGTGGAAATTATTGGAGCGATCACAACAATGTGGACACAAATTCTGATGGAATAGCTGATGAAGTTTACGTGATAGATTACCCAAATGTGGATGCATACCCCCTAGTAGGAACGTTTTCCATATTAGAAGTGCCGCCCTACAACATCGAAATAGTATGCAACTCGACCGTAAACGGTATAAGCTACTACCCATCAAACAACACAATCGCCATAACCGTCTCAAATTC
>CAZGKJ010000141.1:0-1712 GCA_964525955.1 uncultured Candidatus Bathyarchaeia archaeon | reverse complement strand
AGGGTGCCTCCGCTCATGGCGTAGTGGGGTATCATCACAGTCTTCCTCCCCTTATGGTCTTTGAGGGCGAAGGCGATCTGGGTGGCTGCGAGGGCTATTCCTCCAGGTGTGTGGAGGATTATGTCTATCGGGGCCTCTGGGGGCGTCATCCTTATGGCTCTGAGAACCTCCTCGCTGTCCTCTATGTCGATGTATCTCGATATGGGTATGCCGAGGAAGGAGATGGTCTCCTGTCGATGGATCAGTGTTATGACGTTGCTCCCCCTCCTCCTCGCCAGCTTCGCCAGCTCCCTTCTCCTCGCCCTCTCAAGGGCTGACTGCTGGAGCTTAGGCATCAGAGCCATGAGGAGGAATATGAGAAGCCAGAGGTTGTTGATGAGGCCTATAAGATCCATGTCATCCACATAGACTCCGGGAATGGGTAAAAAGATTTTGAAGCGCCGATACATAGAGGTATTGGAGATGCCTCTGATTTGATCCCCTCCACCCTCCTATGCCTGCTACTCATCTCCCTGAATCAGTCTGCCCCCACAGATTGGCCGATGTATAGGGGTTGTCCAGGGAGGCTGGGTGTAGCCGATGTGGGGCCTATGAGCAACGAGACCCTATGGAGCGTTGATCTCCACGGCTTCGCCCTCTCCTCTCCGGCTGTCGTTGATGGAGCCGTCTTCATAGGAACCGGCTCAGGCATCATCTATTGCTTCGATGAGGCTGTGGGCTGTGAGATTTGGCATTATCTCACAGACTCCTGGTTTGGTTCTTCACCAGCCGTCGCCTATGGACGGGTCTTCATAGGATGTGAGGATGGATGCCTCTACTGCCTAAATGAGTCGACGGGTGAGGCCCTATGGAGATTTGAGACGGATGGAGCCGTCTATTGTTCTCCGCTTGTGGTTGGGGGATGCGTCATCTTCGGCTCCCATGATGGTAGGCTCTACTGCTTAGGGCTTGATGGAGAGCCCCTCTGGATATACTCAACTCGGCCTGAGGAGGCTCCTGTTAGGCCGACGTTCAGCGTTGAGGGGAGAGGTGGAGCCATCTGGTCTCCCCCCGCCTTCCACGATGGCCTCATCTACTTCGGCTGTGAGGATGGATTAGTTTACTGCCTCAACTTCACGGATGGCTCTGAGGTCTGGGTTGCCGAGACCTCTGGCCCGATATGGTCTGCACCAGCCGTCTCGGATGCCGTCGTATATGTCGGGTCTAAGGATGGCTGTCTATACGCATTCAACGCCGTAGATGGCTCACGGCTCTGGAGCTTTCAGACAAATGGCTCCATATACTCATCTCCAGCCGTCTATGGGGGAATCGTCGTCTTCGGCTCGATGGATGGCTCCATCTACTGCCTCGACGCCCTCAACGGCTCTTTGAGGTGGAGCTTCAAAACCGGTGGGCCAGTGTATTCCTCACCAGCCATCGCCGATGGAAGGGTCTATGTGGGGGGTGAAGATGGCTGCCTCTACTGCCTCGAAGTCGATGATGGCCTCCTCCTATGGAGGCTTAGGGTTGGAGCTCCCATCTCAACCTCTCCAGCCTTGGCCGATGGAAACCTCTACGTCGCATCCTATGATGGCCGTCTATACGCCGTGGGCTCGGAGAGGTTGAGGAGGCGCTTCCCCTGCTACCTCGTCCTCTACAGCATCGTAGGCGGGGTTCATGGAGCCGGCCCCTATGACCCCGGCTCCACAGCAGTCTTCTACGTCGAGCCAACT
>CAZGKJ010000140.1:0-1758 GCA_964525955.1 uncultured Candidatus Bathyarchaeia archaeon | reverse complement strand
AGCTTCAACTCGGCTCACCCTCCATGAGTCTCTGGAATATGGGGAGGACATCCTCTATTGAGGGGCTCTCAGGTAGGGCGTCCCCCTCGACTCCTCTGACGTAGAGGAGTGCATCATACTCTGTGTGCTTTCCGCTCAGCCCCTCCTCCCTCTCGAAGACCTCCTCCCTGAAGAGTCCAGCCCTGAGGTTGAATCCGCTCTCTGGAACGAGGATGAGGTCTGGAGCCTTATCCACTGCGTCGCCGTGGTAGAGCTCCTCCCGCCTATAAATCTCCTTGATCACCCTCCTACCCCTCCATGTTAGACCCCTGAAGAGCTCCGTCAACTCCTCCAGCAGACCCTCCTCCTCATCCCTCTCCACCGAGCCCCTTGGATAGCGTCCAACCCTGTTGAGGTAGACCCTTGAGGGGTCGAGGGCGAAGGCCTTAGTGCCCCGCTTTATCGCGTTGTAAGACCTCCTCGGATTGTCCTCCAATATTAGGTAGCCCCAATCCCTCAGCAATCTGTTTAGGTTGACGTTGACCTCGATGTGCTCCATGCCGTGATCCGAGATTATCATCAATGCGTCATCCTCCTCGATGAGGCCTAAGATTTCGCCTATGGCCTCGTCGACATGTCTGAAGTATTGGAGGAACTCCCCATGCCACTCATGATCCTCATCCATGTAGGCGTCCCAGAGGAGGTGCTCCAGGCGGTCTGTCCCTGTGATGACGAAGATTAGGACATCCCATTTGATGCGGTTCAGGAGTCTCTTGCAGACCTCAACCCTCGCCCTCAAGGTCTCGGAGAGCTCCTTGAAGAGGAGGAGCGGCGAAGATGAGGCCCTAACGTAGTCTACATCCACCTTATAGTTCAGCTCTCTGAGCTCCTCCACAAGCTCCTTAGGATATACGGCTCTCTCCAGGTCTGGGGCGACGAAACCTGATATGAGAACCCCATTCACCTCCCCAGCCGGATAGGTGGCTGGCAGATTTATGATGACATATCTTTTTGATGGGTCTCTCCTCCAGAGGGGTGGAGCCCTCAGCCACCTCGAGCTGTGATATGCGACGACGTAGGTTCCTGGGAGGAACTCAGTGTAGCCGTAGACTCCGTGGACGCCTGGATTGGCTCCCGTCATCATGGAGCTCCAGGAGACGGCTGAGACAGCGGGTATAGAAGACCTCATGGGTTTGATGACACCCTCCTTTAGGAGCTCCCTGAAGTTCGGCATGACGCCTCTATGGGCTAAGTCCTCGACGAGTCCATGGGGGACGCCGTCAAGCCCTATTATAGCCCCTCTACTCAATCCTCCCTTCCTAATTGAGAGATATGCGATGCCGATATAAATGTTACCACTCATAAGTGATTAATTAATGCATCGAGAGCACATATCAACATGGAGGCCTATCGCATCCTTGCGAGCTGTTCATCGAGCCATAGGAGGAGTATCCCGAGGAGGATTGCGATGAGGCCCGCTATGGCTGGGTTTCCCCCGAGGTTGTTGATGAGGTGGAGGGCTCCATAGGAGGCGGCGAGGGCGACTCCCCCGAGTATGAGGGCGTCGAGGAGGAATCTCAGGATGTGGTAGAGGGTTCTTGGAATCCTCATCTGGATTATAGTTGACTCGTATCCTAAAACGTCTGTCGATGGTTGGGGCCTCAGCTTAACTCTGATCGCTCACACATCGCCTAAATGCCTTCACATCATCGGCCCCATGGATCTCGGTTTGGGCTGTTAAAAAGGCTTCACCTTATAAGTGGCCACCACTTATAACGG
>CAZGKJ010000139.1:0-1775 GCA_964525955.1 uncultured Candidatus Bathyarchaeia archaeon | reverse complement strand
GCGAACTCAGCGTTCTCTGCGGTAAATTTAAAATATCTTCATTTCCGAGAAAATTGTTTCAGTTCCATTCACGAGCGATATTTCAGAAGCAGAAAAGAACTTCGATATTTTGGAAAGGGGAATAGGAAAAGAGAACATGGGTAGTGCTCACATCACATATATTCCAAAGCCTAATGAAATTCTAATGCTATAAACAATGTGCCAGGGATACTTCAAAGAGAATAGACCAAAAGTAGATGCGATTTTATACTCCCAAAATCTTTAAAAAAAAACCGAAATTAATAAATCTTCTCGTGAAAATGGTAAGAGAAAGAGAGAAGTTAAAGGAGATTTTGATGTATTATTTGAAGAATCCTGAAGATTTGGATAAAATAGAGATAGTAGAAGAGAATGGGGAATATTGGATCGAGTGGGGAGAATGAGGAAAACATATTTAGATAGATTTAGGGACACCTAAAAAACCGAAAGTTTTAAATACTAAGTTTACAATTTAGCTCTTTGTTTGCTTCAAACTCTGAGGGGCGAAAGGGGGAAGAAGATGGGGGAGAAGGCGATAAAAAAGCAGAGAAGAAAATATACCATAGGGCTTAAGTATTCGTTTTCCCAAATTTTGTTAGGGATAAGCTTTTATGTACCTAACTTTTTAACAACAAAAGGGAGAAAATAATTTAATGCGTTTCCAAAAAAGCTATTTTATCGCTGCAATTGGTATCCTAACATTGTGCTTATTTACTTTTGCAACGCTGGCAGGTGAACCTCTCGATTTTTATGGCGAGTTAAAACCAAGTGAATACAAATTAGAGTTCAGTGTCCATCCAGGAGATACAGTTAGCAAAGATTTGATTTTGGCAAATACCCGGGATTCTCCAGCTTATAATATCTCTCATACGCCTGTTGCAGGGAATGCAAGTGATTGGATAATAATTAAGCCTGAAATAATCAATCAAATTCTACCAGCCAAGGAAGAAACATTCAAAATAATCGTATACGTCCCAGAGGATCAAGAGCTGGGAAACTATACCGGATATTCTTACTTCTTCTTTTCTTCAACCGGATTTCCGCCTCCAATACCTCTCAAAATTGATTTCTCCGTCTCTGTTGTTCCTGAAGAGGTTAAGGAGACATACGGTATAGATTTGAAAATAGAAGGTCAAGATGAGGTTGCGGTTAAGAACGTGACGAGCAATGAAACAGCAAGCTTCAAGATAACAGTGAAAAACACGGGAATGTATTTCGACGTGATGCAGATAGAAGAGCCGGAATTTGAAGATAGTGAGGGATGGAACGTAAAGCTTTACGATGAAGCCAAGGAAGTTACTGATTTCCCTCATGAGATTCTATTAAATGCGGGAAAAGAACACAATTTGATGCTGAATGTTACTGGAACCATGCCGGGGACGAATTTGACCGTTGAAATAACCGGAAGGTCAAGTGCAAATGTTACAAAGATGGATTCCGTTAGGGCGATAACGTATATTAAGCCTAAAGAGGAGGGTGCTAATGTCCCAAAAATCAAGCCATAACCATAAGGATATGCTTAGCGGAATAGCATTGATGTTAATCCTTTGTGCTGCATTAGCATCAGCGTTGGTGTTAGTACCCGTACAAACTGTAACGGCTTCTTCTAACGGGAACGATACCGATGTTATTTTAGTCGGCACGAGAAACTGGCAAGACGTCATCGCCGCTACACCCTTAGCAATCTCGCATGCTGAAAACTCATCTCGACAAATACCCCTATTGTTAGTGCCAACCGGTGTGGATGCCGGGGAAAG
>CAZGKJ010000138.1:0-1776 GCA_964525955.1 uncultured Candidatus Bathyarchaeia archaeon | reverse complement strand
CTTGGTGGAATCCGGAAGCCTATAGGACTTGGGGCAGGGCCACGATACATTGGACCGGGAAAATAACCATAAACGGGAGGATGATCGAGGTTGACGCATATGGCATAGGAGAGTTCACGAGATATAATGAGCGCCTAACAGACTAAAGAGATTAAGCAACCCATCAACAATATTTTTACATCTCGACAAACTCTTGTGGAAAGAGCGTAAACTTATATCATCGTTACAGTCTTCTATAATCACGTCATGAATGAAAAATGTAGGATGGGAGTACTTTTCGTGGCACCACCCTTCGGCGCCTTAGGAGATCCCCCTGAATCAACTAAGTTGTTTAAGGAGAGAAGGGAGAGAATCATGGAAATCTTAATGAAGCTTTATCCAGATGTGGAGTTCCATTTCTTCGACATAACCAACTATCAGGAGGTCTCCGAGGCTTTGAATAAAACCAAGGATGCCGTCGGATACGTCACGTTCCTATTCAACTCATTACATGGATTGGTCAGGCCGATAGTTGAAAGCGGTAAGCCCACGGTTCTCATCGCCGAAACCTACGGCGCCGCAGGCGATCTACTATTAGAGTATCCTAGGGCTGTGGCTGAAGGGAGACGCGTCATAGGAATAGTTACGAGAGAGATAGAGAGTGAGGAATTGTTGAGACGTTATGTTAGATATCTATACGTGATCCATAAGCTTCGGAACTCGAAGATATTGTTCATCATGAGCCCTGGAGTCAAGTTTCTCGCCAACGTGGAGTTTCCCCTGAGCATAGACCTTTACGGTTATCTGAAACAGATACAAGCAATATTCGGGATAACGCCTATAGTGATAGATAGCAGGGAGTTCGTCGAGAAATATCATAGTAAAGTCTCGGACGGCGAGGCGGAGAAGATCGCCGAAAGATGGATGAGGGAGGCGAAGGAGGTTTCGGAAAAGGATGAGTATGAGATCGTCAAATCCGCTAAATTATACATGGCGATGAGAAAAATAGTCGAAGATTATAAAGCCGATGCGATAGCCGTGGATTGCATAGTCCTCTATAGAAACGGTTTTTTGGACGCATGGCCCTGTCTAGGCTTCATGGAGCTCGTAAGGAGGAATGAGGCCGTCCCGGTCTGTGAGGCGGACATAGGCTCGGCGGTATTGCTGTTACTTATGAAAGAATTGGCGGATAGGCCGGGGTTCATAAACGATCCAAGCCCTGACATGCTCAAAGATGAGATCGTATACTATCACTGCTTCGCCCCAATAACCCCATATAGCTATGGCGGCGGAAAAACAGTCCCCTACATAATAACCTCAGCACATCTAGGTGGGAAGAAAGCATCAGTATACGTTGAGGCTCCAACCGGGGAGAAGGTCACCGTCGTCGGCTTAAGCCTCGAAGAGAAGATACTTACAATTCACACGGCCGAGATCCTAAGAAATGAGTATTCTCGATGGTCTTGTTCGACGAAGATAGTGGGTAGGGCTGACACGAAGTCCATAATCAGAAATTATAGGTGGAAGGCTGGCTGGCATAGAGTTCTATTCTACGGAGACTGGAGAGAGCAGCTTAAAGAGATGGCTTCACTACTTGGATTAAAGGTGGTGGAAGAGGATCTCAAAAGACGAGAGTGATAAGCGTGCTAGGAACCTTAAACCACCTTCAAATTTTTCCCCTCCCATGACCTACGCCGCCTTCTCCTTCTAATTTTTCTCGGCTAAAATCTCATCTCGAATCAGGACATCGTTCAGCAAGATGACCCGGATTATTTGTTTGGGTCAGCGCTCAAGATC
>CAZGKJ010000137.1:0-1817 GCA_964525955.1 uncultured Candidatus Bathyarchaeia archaeon | reverse complement strand
GACACCGCCTTCGCCAACGCCCTTCGGAGAGCCATGATAGCGGAGGTTCCGACGATGGCCATAGACGACCTCTTCATCTTCGACAACTCATCGGTGCTCCCCGATGAGGTCATAGCCCACAGGGTGGGCCTCATACCCCTGAAGACAGACCTCGACAGCTATGTTCTCCCAGAGCGATGTGAATGCCAAAGCGACCTCGGATGCAGCCTATGCAGAGTCATCCTAACCCTCGACGTGGAGGCCGGTGAGGAATCCAGAACCGTCTACTCAGGAGACCTCGTCTCCGAGGATCCAGCCGTCGTCCCCGTCAGCCCTAAGATTCCCATCGTGAAGCTGGCTCCAGGTCAGGCCCTGAGATTCGAGGCCTACGCCCGCCTCGGCGTCGGCAAGAACCACGCCAAGTGGCAGCCGGTTTCGATGTGCATCTACCAGAACCTCGCAGATATATGCATCGACGAGGATAGATGCACCGGCTGCGGCTCCTGCGTCGAGGCCTGCCGATATGGGGTTCTCACCCTCGAGGATGATAAGCCACGGATCGTCGACATCTACTCATGCCTCCTCTGCGGCTCCTGCGTTGAGGCCTGCCCCCTAAAGCCTCCGGCCATAAGGCAGGATGTAGTGGAGGACGCCTTCATATTCAAGGTTGAATCGACGGGGGCGCTACCCCCAGAGCGCATAGTCACCGAGGCCGTGAAGGTTCTATTGGAGAAGCTCGACGAGTTAGAGGGGAAGGTTGAACGTGGAGAGCTCCATGAGGAGATCGAGCCCTTCAAGGGATTGGAGGAGGAGTTAGGCCATGCCCAAACATGAGCCAACTAATCCGCTGCTACTAAAAACCATAAGGGCTCTGAGGAAGGCCTCAAAGGAGGGGCCCCGAATCTGGAGGGCCTTAGCCGAGGAGCTCGACAAATCAAAGAGACGTAGAAACGCCGTGAATCTCAGCAAGATCAACCGCCACACCGAGCCCGGCGACATCATAGCGGTTCCGGGGAAGGTTCTCGGAGCAGGCTTCCTCGACCACCCCGTCACAGTGGCAGCCTTCAACTTCTCAAAGACGGCCCTCGAGAAGATCGAGATGGCTCAGGGCAGAGCCATAACGCTTCTGGAGCTCCTCGAGGAGGGTGTGGAGCTCTCCAGGATCAAGATCATAAAGTAGCTCAGTAGTAGAGGTAGTAGATTCGCCTCCTCGGGGTTCCGAAGAACCTTCCGAGGGCGAGGCCTGTGATGAAGCCTCCGACGTGGGCCCAGTAGGCTACGCCGAGGTTTATGGGTATTAGGGCGAGGAGGAATTGGTAGAGGAACCATAGGCCGAGCATGAGGTAGGCTGGAAGGCTGACGATCTGCCAGAAGAATCCGAATCTGACGAGGGCCCTGATCCTCGCCTCGGGGTAGAGGACGAAGTATGCTCCCATCACCCCTGAGATGGCTCCTGAGGCTCCAACGGCTGGGTATTGGGCGCCCCAGGAGGTGATGAGCCAGAGGAGGGAGGCGGCGACGCCGCAGATGAGGTAGAAGATGAGGTATTTGACGTGGCCGCAGGCATCCTCCACGTTGTCGCCGAAGATGTAGAGGAAGAACATGTTGCCGAGGAGATGCATCCATCCGCCGTGGAGGAACATGTTCGTCAGCAACGTGTAGTAGCCCTCACCCATCATCAATCGTGCAGGTATTAGGCCGTAGGTGTATAGGGTGTAGATGAAGAATCTATAGCCACCTGATATCTGCCAGAGGAAGGTGATGGTGCAGACAGCTATGAGGAGCCAGTTCACTATGGGCGTAGTCCTCGTCGGCTCCTCATCTCCGAGGGGTAGCAT
>CAZGKJ010000136.1:0-1819 GCA_964525955.1 uncultured Candidatus Bathyarchaeia archaeon | reverse complement strand
AGCACCTGGGGGGCGTTTACTTTCACGTCGACGAAGCTCCCCCACTCCTCCCCTCTATGGCCCAGGCGGGACATGGATCTGGCGTAGCAGTAGACGCAGCCATGCTCACACCCTACATAGGGGTTGACCGCATAGTCCACACCTCTTATACGGCTTGGACTTAGGATCGTCCTACATCTCCTGAGGCCTACCTTAACCAACCTGATCCTTCATGGTCAAATAGGGTAAAATGGCTTTACAATTATGATGATTAAATCAGCCCCTTGGAGGAGGCCGTGGTGGATATACTCCCTCCTCTCCGCATTCGTCTTAATGGCTCTACAGGCCCTCACCTCCTCCCTCTCAAGGAGGCGTCGATGGATCTTTGATGGATCCCCCGTCAACCTCCTCCCAGAGGATGAGTTGATGGGGGCCTACCTAAACGAGACAGCTCTGGGTAATCCTCCCCTCGATCAATCTATTATGAGGGGGCTGGAGTTTAGGGAGAGGTGGAGGAGGTGGACGATGCGGCTATACCTCATCTTCGTCCTCCTCTGCGCCCTATATGGGGTTCTATCACTGCTCCTCCCCAGACCCCCCTACTATCCACTGATCATCATCCTCCTCCCCTTCGTCTCAGCCTACTTCCTCGCAAGAATCTGGATGGAGAACTCTAAAAGACCTGCTCCTCAGCGTAGACCTCTAATCCTCTACCCGTTATCCTATATGGTCTGAGCTGATCATCGTGGTCGATCCCCCTCATCTTCTCAACCTCAATCGTCTTCACCAATCTCCTATCAGCCTTAACCCTCTGCAGGATGATGACTCCATGGGCGAGATACTCCTCCAACTGAACCCCACGTTCGAGGCCCCTCGCCCTAAGCTCAAGGGTTGCGATGTTCGTCGATCCGAGGCCTTCGAGGAGGGAGAAGAGTTCGAGGATCACCTCCCTCCTCCTCACAACATCTGGATAGATGAGGGTAAGCGACGTGAGGGGGTCGATGACAACCCTCCCCGCCGAAATCTCCTCAACGGCATCCTCAATCCGAGACTTCAATCTTCCGATGTCGAATCTCATCCTCCGTGGATGGGCGTCTATGAATAAGAATCGCCTCTCCCTCTCTGCATCCTCAAGCCTCCATCCGAAGGCCTCCATCTCACGGTATAGATACCCCCTCGACTCGTCGAGGCTGACATAGACGCCATTCTCACCGTATTCATAAATGCCCCTATAGAGGAACTGAACGGAGAGGATGGTCTTACCCGATCCAGGGCCGCCGAGGAGGAGGATGGTTCTACCCCTCGGGAGGCCGCCACTCAGCATCCTATCGAGGCCGTCTACGCCCGTGGACACCCTCTCGATGATGGCCATCAAGGAGATTTGGAGAGTCGAGTAGAAAGCGCTTTCCATCCAAAATCCTTAATGAAATATCTTAACTAGTGGGGTGGGAGAGTTTTAAATGGATGGTGAGGGCTGGAGGCTCCTACCTCATCGAGGAGGAGAGGGGTGAGGAGATATACAGGGTGTTCGGGGAAGCCCTAAGAGATGGCTATAGGGGTCTCTGCATAACGAGGATAAACCCCCAGCAACTTGAGAGGGATTTTGGCTTCAGGGATGTGAGGTATATCTGGCTGAGCGACACCAGAGTGGAGGGATACCTCTCCACAAAGGATCTCATAAGGCTGAGCGTGGAGGTCGATAGGTTTCTAAGGGAGGTGGAGAGGGGTGTGATACTCCTAGATGGCTTCGAATACCTCTGCGCTCAATACTCCTTCGAGACCACCCTACGCTTCCTACACCTCCTGAGGGAGAGGATATCGATGGGGAGGCATATACTAC
>CAZGKJ010000135.1:0-1836 GCA_964525955.1 uncultured Candidatus Bathyarchaeia archaeon | reverse complement strand
CCTATCGGGGATTAGCCCCAGTTTCCCGGGGTTATCCCCGTCCCAAGGGTAGGTTGGCCACGTGTTACTGAGCGGTGCGCCACGCCTCCGCCATGGTCCGGAGGCGTACGACTAGCATGGCTAAGTCCCACCTCGATAGCAGTGGGGTCCGACGGGATCAATCGGAGTCAGCCGCAAGGCCTTCGGAGTGGCGGGGGCGCTCGGCCCATCTCCGACCTGAAGGCGTGACGCCCTCCTCAGGTCGTCATCTATGTTTCCGCCCCCGGAGGCACGGCCCTCACCCGCAGGCTCCGCCTCAGTCAGGCCGTAACCGCCGCCAGGGAGGGGCGGAAGGCTTATCGCCAAACAATCCCTCTTGTCTGAGAAATAAAAACGTTGCGTTAAGTCTCTAAACCCTTTGAAACCTATTGCTCCCCCTCCCTCTCCGGCTCCTCCTCGACTTCCTCAGCTCTCTCCATGCTCTCCAGCCTTTGGAGCTCCGACTTGAGGAACTCCCTATACCTGGCGTAGAGGTTCCTCCTGATGCCCTTGGAGCTCTCCCTAACGATGTCGTGGACGACCTCCGACAGAAGCATGAGCCTATTCAGAGCCTCCTCCGCCAGCAGCTTACCCGTCGTGATGGCTGAGAGGCCGAGCCTCGTCACCAATCTGATCTGCCTCCAGAGCTGATCCTGCAGCGGTAGATACTGCTCCAGGGCCCTCTCACCCTTAGGGGTGATGGCGAAGCGGCCTCCCTCCACCTCCTCGATGAGCCCCTCCCTCACCAGTCTACCAAGCAGTGGATAGATCAACCCAGGTGAGGGCCTCCACTCGCCGCCGCTCCTCTTCTCGGACTCCTCTATGATCTCCTTACCCGTCATAGGCCTCTCCTTCAACAGCCTCAGCACATATATCCTCGTGAAGCCCCTCGGCATCATGCCCATTACGCTTCTCACATCGCCCACCGACCTCTATATCTCTAAAGAAATATTTAAGCATTATCTCTAAAGATAAAGACCCACATCTCTAAAAAGATGGGATCCTCATCAAACTTAAATAATAAGAAGCTCCTCACCTTCCCATCGGCGATGAGATGAAGGTATTGGTCCTGGGGATAGGGAAGATGGGCTACGGCATCCTAAAAGACCTCGTAGCCCAGCCCCACGTCTCGGAGATAGTGGCCGGAGACTTCAACGTCGAGGCCGCAAGAAAGGTTGTGGAGAAGATTGGCAGCGACAAGATCGTTGAGGTTAGACGGGTCGACGTAACCGATAGGGCTGAGACGGTTAGGCTGATGCGGGAGGGCTTCGACGTAGTGGCCAGCGCCCTACCGAGGCCGGTCTGCGATACGGCTGCCGCAGCGGCCATCGAGGCTGGGATAGGCTACACGGATGTCGCAGCCTCATTTCAGACCATCTTCAACCTCGACGATGAGGCTAGGAAGGCTGGGGTCGTCATCGTCCCCCATATAGGTCTGGACATCGGCATAGACCGAGTTCTATGCGGCGTCGGCGCCAGGAAACTCGACAAGCCTGAACGATTCCACGTATGGTGTGGAGGCTTCCCGCAGAAGGGGACACCTGGATACAACAATCCATTGAAGTATAAGATAAGCTGGTATTGGCCCTTCGCCGTGAGGACGAACATCGGGACAGCTAAGGTATTGAAGGATGGAAAGATAGTTGAGATACCGAAGCTGAGCGATCCAGAGCAGATATGGTTCCCAGAGCCCATCGGATGGGTTGAAGCCTTCACGACGGGCAATCTCCTCGACGTCGTCGAGCACCTCGGACTTGAAGGCGTGAAGGACGCCTGGTCAAAGACCCTGAGATGGCCTGGACACTGCGAGATATGGAG
>CAZGKJ010000134.1:649-1839 GCA_964525955.1 uncultured Candidatus Bathyarchaeia archaeon | reverse complement strand
GTCGTCAACTCTGACCCCTTTTCCCCGAAGCGCTAAAGAATTGGAGATGAACCGACATAAATATATTCCCTACCTCCCTCTCAGCCTTCTAAGGGTCTCGCGGCATCCATAGCTCATCAACGATACATCGCTTCCGACGCCGATGAATCTGAAGCCCATATCGATGAGTTCCCTGAGATGCTCGACGCCTAATCCATAGGCGATTCCTGGCGCCACTCCCGCCGCCTCCGATGCCTCTATGACCCTCTGCATCATCTCCACCACCTCTGGGTGGAAGGGTTGACCCCTATGCCCCGTGGAGGTGGAGAGGTCTGTTGGCCCTATGAATGTGGCGTCTATACCGTCGACGGAGACGATTTCCTCGACGTTCTCCACGGCCCTACCGGTCTCGATCTGGACGGCGACGAACATCTCATCGTTCACATGGTCGAGATACTCCTTTGTTGAGACGCCCCACGCCGACGCAGGCCGCCCAGGGGCGCATCCCCTAACCCCCTCCGGTGGATAGCGGGTATACCTAACCGCATTCTCAGCCGCCTCACGGGTCTCGACGAGGGGAACGACGACGCCGAGGGCTCCCGTATCCAGAGCCCTCTTGATGGCGTTCATATCGTTCCATACGACCCTGATCAGGGGGGTGGCCCCTGAGCCGCAGACCTCCCTCACCAATAGGTCTAGGGTCTCAAAGCTGGCTGCTCCATGCTCCGTGTCGAAGAGAATCCAGTCGACGCCGCTTCTGGCGAGACTCCTCACCGAGACGGGGTGTAATATATGAACCCAAGCTCCGAGGCAGGTTTCACCCCGCTTAAGCCTCCACTTCAACTCATTCCTCAGCCTAGACATGGTGAATCCTAATGGTCTAAAGGGGATTTAACCCTACCCCAGAACAATTAACTCCCCGAGGCATATCCAAGCTTGATGCTTGAGGAGGTTCTGGAGACCTTCAGGGGGGAGGCTGAGCGGTGGGGTTTGAGGGGTGTCCTCGGCTTCGCCCTCTTCAGAGACGTCTATGCTGCGCTGATGCCGATTCAGAGGAGGCGGCTTGAGGAGCTCTGCGGCGATGCGGTAAGCGTCATGCGGGGCGCCATCTCCATCGCCTACGCCTATCCGAGGGAGGTCATCGACGCCATACCCATGAGGGGGTATAGGGAGTCTTGGAACATCTATGCCAGGGCCTATCATAGGCTGAA
>CAZGKJ010000134.1:0-639 GCA_964525955.1 uncultured Candidatus Bathyarchaeia archaeon | reverse complement strand
GAACCAGACGGCGGAGGGGATCGACGAGCTCGTCGATGGGGTCGCCGTCCCCGCAACCCTTGAGGGCTTCACGGGTAAAGTTGAGCATGTGAGGGACTTCCACGCTGCAACGGTCTCCCACAGGGTGGCAGCTGAGCTGGCTGGGTTGGGCTGGAGGGGGAGGAGCGGATTGATTGTGAATCCCAGATATGCCTCGGCGATAAGATTGGCCACCATCTACACCCCCCTGGAGTTCACACCAACGGGGCCTTCGGAGGGGGGATGCGGCGAATGTCGAGCCTGCCTTGAGGCCTGCCCACTTCTAAGGGCTGAGAGTCTCAGCGAGGATTATAGGGAGCTATGCCGACGATATATCATCGCCCTAGAGCGGCGTGGATTAGAGGCTGATGTCTGCGGACGCTGTGTGAGGGCCTGCGTCGAATCCTTCGAGTCGGGATATATGAGTCGACACCTAAACCCAGATTGGATTAGGAGGCCTTACTACATCGACATAAATTGAGGAGAGCCTTCTGACAGCCACCGTAATTCCAGGTTTCTTAGGGGATTTTGAAGAGGGGGTGCTCCCTGCTCAGCTTCATGCCGCTCCTCATCGCTGGGAAGGCGTAGGCGGCGTCCACCATGGCGACGGCTGGATAGACG
>CAZGKJ010000133.1:0-1876 GCA_964525955.1 uncultured Candidatus Bathyarchaeia archaeon | reverse complement strand
GATTTGAACCCACGCGGCCCATAGGGGCCACAAGCTCTCCAGGCCTGAGCCCTCCCTTGAGGTTTGCTCCCTACCTGGCTGGGAGACCCCGGCCCAGAATTTTGATGAGGAAGGCCTCGATTTAAAGGATTTCGCCCTTAGGCCCCTGGTCATTAAGTTAATTATTTATTTACGTTAATGGATTGTTAACTTTGTGTGGATTCCCAGGTGGCTGGGCGAGGCCTACTCCAGATTGTGGGTGAAGTATGGACGTAGGCCCTTCACCCTAAGCGAATTGAAGGAGGTTTTAGGCCTCGCCGATGCTAGGGCGAGGGTTCTGGTTCACCACCTCCATAGGAGGGGTCTTCTACTGATCTTCGACGTGGGGAGGCCTAGGCTCTATAGGGTTTTGACGCCTGGGAGCTTCATTCTCCTCGCCTCTGGACGCCTGAGGAGGGTTGAGCTGAGGCAGGAGGCCTACATCCAGCTCCTCTACGACTGCTTCAGGGCGATTGATAAGGCCCTAAAGCTGATCTCCCTCACCCTCTACGGCTCGGTGGCGAGGGGGGAGGCCTCCAGGACGAGCGACCTCGACCTCCTAATAATCTCCGACGACCTCAAGGGGAGCATCGGGGAGAGGATGGAGAAGCTGTTGAGGGAGATGAGGGGGGAGACGGAGGAGGAGCTGAGACTCCTGAGGGAATTCGGATATCACACCACCATCTCCCCATACCCGCTTAGGAGGGATGAGGCCAAAAGACTCCCACCCATCTTCCTAGATATGCTGGAGGACGCCATAATCCTCTACGACGAGGAGGGCTTCTTTCAACGCCTGATGGAGAGGCTGAGGGAGAGGCTCCAAAGGATGGGCGCCAGGAGGCTGAGGAGCGAGAAGGGGTGGTATTGGGATTTGAAGCCAGATTACAGGCCGCTAGAGGCTGTGGAGATATGAAGCTGGTGGAGATGGCTGAGGCCTACCTGAGGCAGGCCTCCTTCAGGCTGAGATACGCCGGAGACGCCTTGAGGGCTGGGAACCACCCCTACGCCTTGAGGCTGAGCCAGGAATGCGTAGAACTAAGCCTGAAGGCGGCTCTAAGGCTGGTGGGGATAGAGTATCCAAAGGTTCACGACGTATCAGGCGTCCTTATGGATCACGCCGACAGATTCCCAGATTGGTTCAGGGAACGACTGGAGTTTATGGCTGAGACCTCCGCGACGCTAGCGGCGAAGAGGGAGATCGCCTTCTACGGAGGGGAAGAGGTCCTGCTAACGCCGGAGGAGGCTATAAGCAGAGGTGAAGCCGAGAGAGCCCTGGAGGCTGCAGGGGAGATCCGCAACCTCTGCATGAGGCTCCTATCAGACATCAAGAAAGGGGTCGGGATGGGGAATCTCTAATCACCTATCTCAGCCTTCAATCTACGTAGCATCTGAGGGTTTTTCTCCGAGGCCTGATCGTCGGCATCTCAGCCATAAACGAATATAGCTGTTTTCCCCAACCCTCCACAACTTTAAGAGTCGGTGAGACCCCATTATACACGGTGGTTATGAATCAGAGCTGGATTGAGCGGAGTCAGAACACCCTGAAGCAGCTGAGGAAGTTGATATCGACGCCCAACATGGATCGCCTCGATTTGGTGAGGGTAATGCGCTTCGCCTTCGGAGCCCTTGGTCAGAGCCTCGCAGGTTGGATGCAGTGGATTAACAGCCCAGAGATCATGTCAACCTTCAGCAGGGAAGAGTTGGAGGAGATGGCTAAGACCATCACGAGAATGGTGGAGGAGTTCATAGAGTATGACATAAAGGTGACGGAGGAGGGTATGCGTAAGGGCCTGGCCAAGAGACGGGCGAGGCAGGGTATACGCTTCGTGATATAGCCGCTCACTCGCAACCCCTATAT
>CAZGKJ010000132.1:0-1890 GCA_964525955.1 uncultured Candidatus Bathyarchaeia archaeon | reverse complement strand
GAATGGGGTGGGGTTGGGCGTTCTCATCTCATCCATAGGCCTCCTAATCCTCCTCAGGCCCCATCTCCCCCACATCGTCGCATCATGGCTGATGAGCTGCGATGGGAAATTGATCCTCCCCCCAAGGGAGGTTTTAGCCCCCCTTCCCTGGCTCCTCCTCATCCTCAGCCTCTGGTTCATGGCATCCTCAGCCGTAAGGATGCTGAAGGGTTGGGATGGGGGGCGGGCGATAGATGATCTCCTATTCGCTGCTCTAACCCTCTCCTCAGCCCTCCTCATAAGAGAACACCTCACCGGGCTTCTACCCCTCCACCAGCTACCGCCCCTCCTCACAATCCTCCTGGGGGCAGCCATAGCCCTCTACTCCCTCATCAAAGCCTCAGGGGCGTTGAGACCTTGATCCTCGTAACAGGTGGAGCTGGATTCATAGGCAGCCACCTCGTAGACCACCTCCTCGAGGGGGGGCATCGAGTTAGGGTTTTAGACAACCTCTCATCCGGCAGCCTTAAAAACCTGGAGCGATGGCTCAACTCCCCAAACCTCGAGTTCATGGAGGGAGACCTTCTAAATCCAAGAGACATCTACAAAGCCCTGGAGGATTGCGACGCCGTATATCATATGGCAGCCGTCCCAGAGGTGAGGCTCTCAAGGGCCAGCCCTGAGGAGCATTTCAAACAGAACGTCGAGGCCACCTATAGGCTTCTGGAGGCGATGGCTAAACGGGGTGGAGTCAACCTCTACGTCTTCGCCTCCTCCTCCACCGTCTATGGGGAGGCTGAGGTCATACCGACGCCTGAGGATTACGCCCCCCTCGAACCCATATCGGTCTATGGAGCCTCGAAGCTGGCCGCTGAGGCCCTATCGATGGCCTACGCCCACACCTATGGTTTCCGATGCATCATCTATCGGATGGCGAACATCGTGGGGCCGAGGGTGAATCACGGCGTCATCTACGACTTCATTGGGAAGCTGAGGAGAGACCCAAGACACCTTGAGGTTCTAGGAGACGGAACCCAGTCGAAGTCCTACCTATACGTCGACGACTGCATAGAGGGTATGATGCTCGGCGTTGAGAGGAGCGGTGGGAGGGTTGAGATATTCAACATAGGCTCCGAAGACAGAGTTGGGGTCTCAACCATAGCCCGGATAGTCGTCGAGGAGATGGGGCTGAGCGACGTCGACATCTACTATACCGGAGGCGTAGATGGGGGCAGGGGCTGGAAGGGGGATGTGAAGCTTATGCAGCTCGATATATCAAGGTTGAAGTCCCTGGGTTGGAGGCCTCGGAGGGGGAGCGAGGAGGCTGTGAGGCTGACAGCCCGATGGCTGGTGAAGCACTATGCTGGCTGAGAGGGTTAGCGGGAGTGTCTACATGGTTGATGCCATGCTTCTTGGCAGACCCAAAGCCCTATCAACCTACATCATCCTCGGCGATGATGAGACCCTGATCATCGATCCAGGCCCACCCTCATCCTCAGAAACCATCCTGAAGGCCATAGGAGAGCTTGGGGTAAACTCAGCCATCATAGCCCCAACCCACATCCACATAGACCATGCAGGAGGCTCGTGGAGGCTGATGGAGGCGCTGGAGGACGCCAAGCTCTACGTCCATCCCAGGGGTGCACCCCACATGATCAACCCCTCAAGGCTTCTAGAGGCCTCTAAAAGGCTGCTGGGTGAGAGACTCATCCAACTCTACGGGGAGGTGAGGGGGATAGAGGCCCATAAGGTCTTGGAGTCTAAGGATGGCGAGGAGCTGGAGCTTGGAGGGGTTAGGGTTAAGACGATCTGGACTCCCGGACACGCCTCCCACCACCAATGCTACTATGTCGTCGACGAGGAGGTGCTAATCCTCGGCGACGCTGGAGGCACCTATCACCCCGAGGCCGA
>CAZGKJ010000131.1:0-1940 GCA_964525955.1 uncultured Candidatus Bathyarchaeia archaeon | reverse complement strand
TCCCCTCGCAGCTCAGCCGGTATCTCCCTCAAAGCCTCCTCCGAGACCATATCAACTCTACTCAAAGGGAGGACTACTTAACAATTCCTAAATCGACGCCGTGGCGCCTACATAGTCTCCTCGCCTCAGCCTCCAGCCAAGCCTCATATCGACGAGGGGAAGCCCAACCTCGATAGAGTCTCCTATACTTCTGTAGGAGCTCCGGGAAATGATGCTCCAAAACTCTGAGGAATCTCCACTTGGAGCTTCCAGGCTCCCCGCCGTGGAGGGTGAGGGAGCCGAAGAAGACGTAGCTCGCATCCACCTCAACCGCAGCCCTAACCATCTCCTCCAACTCCCCATCGGAGAGATAGGGTAGAACAGGTATGTAGGCCACCCCAGCCTTAAGGCCTCTGTCCCTCAGCCTCCCCACCAACTCCAATCTCTCCTCCGGCTTTGGAGCTCCAGGCTCGAAGATGGAGGCCAAATCCTCCCTCAAGGTTGAGAGCGAAACGGTCACCAATACCCCCCTCCCAACCCAATTCAGGTCTTGGGGGAGCACAGCCTCCCCATCCAGCCTCAGCAGCAGATCCAAGTCCCTCAAGATGAGCTTCGACTTCGTAAGGCAGTGAACCGGAAACCGATGCCTGAGAAGGGCCTCCAGGCATCTCCTCGAAACCCTATAATGGGCCTCAAGGGGCATCCAGGGCTCGGTTGAGGAGCTGAAGGCCACAAACCCATATTGACCTCTGGAGGCCCTACAGCTGAGTTCACGATCCAAGACCTCCGGGGCATTCACCTTCACCGCCAGCCCCCTAATCCCAGCGCCGTAGCGGCTTCCATGGATGTAGCAGTAGACGCATCCAAATTGGCAGTCGGTGTAGGGGTTGACTGAGTAGTCATCCAGGAACCATGAATCCCTACTTCGATGCCTATTGAGAACCCTCTTAACCTCAACCTCCAGGGCCAACCCGATGATAATGGGTTGAAGGGATTTAAAGCTGAGATTATACCTCCTCCAAGACATCTATGAAACGTCTATACCAACCCTCAAACTCCTCCCTGGAGGCTATATGGAGCTCTATTGGGGCGTCGATGCGTTCATAGATCAAGGCCTTAACCCTATCCACCTCATCCTTTGAGGCTCCATCGACGACGATGAGGATGTCGATGTCGCTGGCAGCGGTGTAGCGTCCCTCAACGGCTGAGCCGAAGACATATACCTCTGCGTCGCCCCAATAGGCCTTAACGAGGCTCTTAACCCTCTCAGCCACAGCCCTATAATCGCCGAGATGCCTCAAGGCCCTCTTACCAGACTCTATGTAAAGCCTAAACCCCATCGACAAGTGGTTTGAACACCTCCCTCACGAATTTCAGCGTGTCCTCGATCTCGTCAAGTAGAGTATTCCATCACCCCTCAACAGCTCCCTTAGATTCCCAGAGGCCTCTGAAAGCATCCTGATGAGCCTTATGATCGAGTGGGTTCTCAGATAGGTTCCCGTCTTCACCAGCAGCTTATACTCCAGGATTAGCTGGCAATACTGCTCTATGTTGAAGGCCGCCAGGTCGTAGACACCTCCTCCAACAGCCTCTCAGCATTCCTCAGGAAGCCCTCAGCCCTCTCCCTTAGAATCTCAGCCTCCTCGAAGGACATTGATGATCAATTAGCTTTAGGATATTTAGGTGAACTACCCACCTAACCGCTCCTCGATGATGTCGAGAAGCCTCATAGCGATCATCCTCTTACTCGTCTTCGATGTGGGCGAGATGTCATCTTGGGGACTCCAATTAAAGGTTAGGTTAGAGGGCGCTCACCCGCTCCTCCAGCTCCGATAGTCTCTCCTCCAGCTCCTCAAGGCGCTCCTCGAAGCCCTCCATCTTCTCCAGCAACACCTTCAGCTCCTCTTCGATGTCCCTCAGCTTCTCCTCCAGGCTCATGGCAACCCTCAAGCCGACTCTCC
>CAZGKJ010000130.1:424-1959 GCA_964525955.1 uncultured Candidatus Bathyarchaeia archaeon | reverse complement strand
ACTATCCCCTCACCGCTGATTATCGCCATATTTCCTGGAGGGAACGGTCTCCAATCCATAATCCCAATAGCCCATAAAGCCTTCAGCTCAGATGCCACCGCATATATATCCCTGCTCCATCCATAATAGAGTGGTCTCCCTCCTATAACATCGCGGCCTATAATCACCTTCTCCTCATCCAATATTGCGAAGTTATAGGTTCCATCCAGCTCCCTTAAAATTCGTTCAGAACCCTTAACTGGGTCATCCCTCAACAATCTCAGAATGGTTGTCATAGTAGTCTCATCATAGGCTGGGAAGATCCTCCCCTCAAAGATTAAGCTGAATCCATCAGATCGGATCGGTTGAGGATGATCTTCAGGCAAGATTCTGGATAGGTTATAGCCTATAGCCATCTTAGACTTTTTGGTTGAGGAGGATAATTCAGCAATCGAACTAGATATGTCTATCGCATCTATGGTGGCTATCCCATATGCTTCTCTCCCCCTATGGGATAGGCTCTTCATCATCTTGAAGATGCTCGGAATCACGTTCCGTCCATCTCTACTTACTGCCGCCACTAAAGCTCCCAAGATGTAGCCTCTCCATGAAGGAGGCGAGAGGTAAAAGGTTTTATCTTTAGATTAAGTCTATCGTTCTTGGTGATTTAAGGTTGCCTATACTCCCAATAGATACAGGTCGTTATGGAACCCCAGAGATGCGGAGAATCTTCGAAGAAGAGAATTGGATTCAAAGGTTACTTGATGTCGAGGCAGCGTTGGCATGGGCTCATGCGGAGGTTGGGAACATACCACGCAAAGATGCGGAGACGATAATGAAGATGGCTTCAACCAAGTATGTTAAGGTCAGCCGAATCAAGGAGATTGAAAGGGAGATTAAACATGATATAATGTCGATGGTTAGGGCTTTAGCTGAGGTCTGTGGGTCGAGTGGAGCCTATGTCCATCTTGGAGCCACAAGCTACGATATAGTTGATACTGCCAGAGCTCTCCAGCTCAGAGACGCCCTAAACATAATCCTACATAGGCTTGACGATCTCGAACTTGCCTTGATGAGGACAGCTGAGAGATATAAGGATACATTGATGATTGGGAGGACTCATGGACAGCATGCTCTGCCAATAACATTTGGGCTTAAGCTAGCTGTCTGGATGAGGGAGATCTCCAGACATATCGAAAGGTTGAGGGAGTGTAAGAGGAGGGTTGTGGTTGGCAAGATGAGCGGGGCTGTTGGAACGCAGGCTGGCTTGGGTCCAAACGCCCTAAAGATTAGGGATCTGGTTATGGAGAGGCTTGGGATTGGGGTGGCTGAGGTTACGACACAGATCGTTCAGAGGGATAGGCATGCTGAGCTCATCTGCCTCCTAGCCATAATTGGATCAACCCTCGATAAGATGGCTACCGAGATTAGGGAGCTCCAAAGAACCGAGATAGGTGAGGTCTTCGAACCCTTCAAGAGGGGGAAGCAGGTTGGCAGTTCAACCATGCCTCACAAACGCAACCCTGAGCTCTGCGAGAGGATATGCGGTTTAGCCA
>CAZGKJ010000130.1:0-414 GCA_964525955.1 uncultured Candidatus Bathyarchaeia archaeon | reverse complement strand
GTCTAGTTATCCCAGCCTTAGAGAATGTTCCAACATGGCATGAGAGGGATCTAACCCAATCCTCAGCTGAGAGGTTCATAATCCCCGAGGCTTGCATCCTAATCGATTACATGATTCACTTAATGACTGGTATAATCTCTGGGATGGAGGTTGATGAGGAGCGTATGCTGAAGAATATGGAATTGACTAGAGGTTTGATTATGTCTGAGGCTGTTATGTTGGCTCTAACTAGGAAGGGTATGAGCCGTCAGGAGGCTCACGAGCTCCTTAGAAGGCTCGCAGTTAAGTGTAGGGATGAGGGTATAACCTTCAGGGATGCCCTCATGGGTGAGGAGACCGTTAGGAGACTCCTTTCAGAGGAGGAGATCGATAAGACTTTAGATCCACGTAAATATCTTGGGACGACTGTGGAGC
>CAZGKJ010000129.1:0-2004 GCA_964525955.1 uncultured Candidatus Bathyarchaeia archaeon | reverse complement strand
GCTGGCTTAGGGGGATGGGCTACATCAACTATGAGGAGACGAAGGCCCTCTCCTACAGCACAGTCATGCCCCTCGGCCTCATAAGGCTAAACCTCGAGGGGAGGGAGCGGGGAGGGGTGGTTCCAAGGGGAAGCCATGAGGAGCTCCTCAACGAGATCGAGGGAGAGCTGAGAGACATCAGAGACATGGAGACGGGGGAGAGGGTCATCAAGAGGATTTGGAGGGGTGAGAGACTCTATGGCCCTGAGGCTGAGGGTTATCCACCCGACCTCATCTTCGAGGTTGAAGATGGATATACGGTTGATCCCTGGAGGCTGGAGGAGGGGGTGGTGGCCGAGGCCTCAAGGCCGAACGACCATGAACGCTGCGGAGCCTTCCTAATCCACGGCTGGGAGAGGCGTCGAGGAGAGCTTGAAATCGGGGAGATACACGACATCATCCTCAGCCATCTGGGCCTCAACCCCTAACGAGATTCCTGATGCCAACCTCCCTTGCGATCCTCAAGGCCTCCTCCATCTCATCGCGCCTAAGCTTACGGCCCAGCTCCCTACGCTGATACGCCCTCCACTCAGGTCGATATTGGAACATGACATTCACCCTCGTCCAGGGCCTGAGATTCTCAGCGATCCACTCCAAAATGGGCCTTGTGCAGCACTCATTATGCTCTGGGAGAACCAGAACCCTGATTAGGAGCTCCCCATAACGCTCAGCCATCAAATGATTCCTGGTGCAGGCCTCCCAGTAGCCTGGGGCATCAGATATCTCCTCAGCGCATCGGTTGTTGCCATATTTGAAGTCTAGGAGGTAGACGTCGATGAAGCCTGCTAAAAGCTCAGCGGTCTCAGGGCTGTAATAGCTGTTGCTATTCCAGACAGTCGGTATGTTCGCGTCGACATGCCTCATGGTCTCGATCCAGAGCCAGCAGTAGGGCGTTGGCTCGCCGCCGACCATGTTGAGGTTCCTGCAGCCCCCACGCCTCAACCCCTCAACCACCTTAGCCATCTCGAAGGGCGTCATGGGGGTTCCAGACTCATACCACTGAGAGATGCTCCAATTCTGGCAGTGGATACACCTCATGGTGCACCCCATGGTGAAGACTGTTCCAGAGGGAACAAGCTCAGGCTCCTCGCCGAGATGGTGGAACCAGCTTGAGACCTCGAACTCATCGCCGACTCGGCAGTAGCCCCTCTCACCCCTAAGACGGTTGACGCCGCATCGACGCATACAGAAGTGGCACTCAGCCATTATACGCTTAGCCAGCTCCGCCTTTAGGTCGAGGAAGTTGGGTGAGGCCTCCTCCAGCTCAGCCTCACCGGCGTCAACCTCAGCCTCAAAATCCTGATACTCCCTCAATAGGCTCCTGTGAAGCCTCCATAGGTCTCCAGTTGAGTCGTCTTGATGAAAGTCGGCTGGCAATGCCCTAGCTATGAGGAACTTAGCCCTACGCCTCCCCTCCACCACATCGACGTATCTGGGGAGACCCCTCCTCACGCCTTCATCCTCCAACGCCCTGGCGGCGTCAGGTCTTACAAGCCTCCACATCCACCTCTATCTCCACAGCCCCCAATTCAAGCATTACTGATGGAGCTTCAATATGGATTTTTGTAAGATAATTTTTTTTTAAACTATGATGAAAAAATCTTTTAGGCTCTGACAGCACCCTTTATAGGCATCGGAGACCATCTCAAACTGAAGGGATTTGGAGAGGGAATCGAGATTCTATGAAACCCTCAGGGATGACATCGTCAGATGCATAGTATGCCCCAGGAGATGCGTCATAAAGCCTGGGGAGCGGGGATTCTGCGGAATAAAGGAGAATAGGGGTGGAAAGCTCTATACGTTGACCTATGGGGACCTCTCAGCCATGGCCGTAGACCCGATCGAGAAGAAGCCCCTCGCCCACTTCTACCCAGGCAGCCTCGCCTTCAGCATCAGCCATATAAGCTGCAGCTTCACCTGCCCCTGGTGTCAGAACTGGCATCTATCGACGGCTAAGCCTGGAGA
>CAZGKJ010000128.1:0-2070 GCA_964525955.1 uncultured Candidatus Bathyarchaeia archaeon | reverse complement strand
TCTGTTTAATCAAGAATTCTATCGATACAGTTAGATAGCTGGGTTGCAAACCTCGTTCCCAGCAACTTGTGTGGGTCGCCGAGCGCATCCTCTACGGATGGATCGAACTCTATCCTACCAAGGTATGGGAGGTTGAACCTCTCAACTGCGGATTGTACGAAGGATGGTCCATCGAACGCCAAATTCTCTATCACCCCAATAATTGGTAAGCCAAGGCTTTTAATAAACTGCACAACCTTTTGTGTTGTCACCCATGCCAACCGCGAGCTGGTTGTCACCACCAGATATTCAGCGTTCGGTATGAAACGTACCAGGTCGAGTGCGGGATCGCTCAACCCCGGTGGCATATCGATCACCAGCACGTCGAGGTTACCCCATCTCGTGATCGCCAGCAACTCAATAATCGCATTGGATATATCCGTACCACGTAGTGGCGTAGGTTTATCCTGTGAGAAGAACACCACCGATAGGTATTTTATACCACACACCTGTGGTGGTACGATACCTTTATCCTCATGGGGTTCTACCCCCTCCACACCCAACACTATATGGGTTGTGGGGCCACAAAAGTCGAGATCACATAACCCACACGTGAACCCATCCCCCTTCAGTATAAGTGCGGTGGTGGTTGCAATCACGGTCTTACCGATACCACCCTTACCACCGGTGACTGCGATTATGCGGTTAATACCGGCTAACCGTTCACCCAGCACAGCAAGCCTGGGGTCGGTCATTTCAACCCCTCTATGGTCTGTATTGTCACACCACGACCGGTTTTGAGCTCAAAGTCTGGGCTACCGCAGTTGGGACACTTCACAAACGTATGTGCAAGTTCAGGCAGAAAATGTATCGATTCACGTTCGGCCTCGTCCAGCTCATCCAATGCTTTATCGAACCCCCACTCATACCCACATATACGACAACGTAGGATGGCTTTCTCAACGTTGAAATCCAGCTTCGCATCACCCAACAGCTGTGGGTTGGTTTTCTTCAGCTCCTCCATCGCATACTTGAATATATCACTATCTATCTGCTGTAGTTCACCCAACATTATCGTGATTTTGGTCACCTTCTTGAGCCCCTCATCTAAAGCGAGCTTCTCCACGGTACGGATGACGGATTCAGCTAACGCCCATTCATGCATACCACCTCCTAAACTTCAACATATCCTCGGTAGTTGCACACCCGTCAGCATATCGATGATACGGTGACCACCTATCTCAGTACGTAAGATGACCTTACCTTTGGGTTCATCTACTACTTCACCGATAATCTCGCTATCCTTACCAAGTGGATGTTCACGCATCACCTGTAACACGGGTTCGGCTGCTTCCTGTGCTACAACGATGACGACTTTACCTTCGTTGGCAAGATACAGCGGATCGTACCCCAGTATCTCACAGATAGCCCTAACTTCATCCCTTACAGGTATACGGGTTTCGTGGATTAAGATACCAAACCCCATACCTGATACAAGTTCATTAAGCGTAGTAGCTAACCCACCACGTGTGGGGTCACGCATAAACTTAACCTTATCCGTAACCTTAAGCACATCCTGTATCAACCCAGTCAACGCAGCGCAGTCGGTTTGAATCCGAGCTTCGAATTCGAACTCCCCACGTGCGAGTAATATTGCAAGCTCATGCTCCCCTATTGTACCGTTGATGATAACCTTATCACCCGGTCGTACGTACTGGGTGCCAAGCTGCAGCTGCTTGGGTTTCAAACCAATACCTGAGGTGTTGATGAACAGCTTATCCGCGCTACGTTTTTCGACCACCTTCGTATCACCGGTGACAATCTTTATACCCTCACGTTTGGCAACCTCTGCCATCGATTCAACTATCTTCGCAAGCGTATCATAATCGAGCCCCTCCTCGATGATGAACCCACACGATATATACAATGGTTGTGCACCCACCACAGCAAGATCGTTAACTGTACCACAGACTGCAAGCTTACCTATGTCACCACCGGGGAAGAACAATGGGTTAACAACATACGAATCAGTCGTAAAACAGATATCGTAATCGCCATCGGGTAGCTTCGATATCACCGCAGAATCGGTCA
>CAZGKJ010000127.1:0-2085 GCA_964525955.1 uncultured Candidatus Bathyarchaeia archaeon | reverse complement strand
TTCAATAAGATACCTCATCTCCTCCTCTTTTAGTCTAAAGCTAACGCCAGTTGCAGCTACTACATTTTCCTCTATCATCAGGCTTCCCATATCATTTGCACCAAAAAAGAGGGATATCTGCCCAATCTTTGGCCCCTGTGTAACCCAAGATGCCTGAATATTTGGGATATTGTCCAGGACAATCCTTGAGATGGCAAGGGTCTTTAGGTACTCTGCTGCCCCTACTGCCCTTATATGATTTAAGGCAGTATTTTTTGGCTGAAATGTCCAGGGGATAAAGGCAGTAAATCCATGGGTCTTATCTTGTAGTGCCCTAATCTTTAGCATGTGCTCAGCCCTATCTGCGTATGTCTCAATGTGTCCAAACATCATGGTAGCTGTGGTTTTTATACCCATCTTATGGGCAATCTCCATAACCTTAAGCCAGGTAGATGTATCGCACTTCCTTGGCGATATCTCCTTCCTTACCTTATCTACTAATATCTCTGCCCCACCTCCCGGTATGGAGTCTAGACCCGCACTCTTTAAACGCAGTATTGTCTCCTCAATACTAAGCCCTGAATTTTTTGCAATATGGGCAATCTCAGGGGCAGAGAGGCCATGGATATGGATGGGGTAATGACCCTTGATATAGGAAAGCATATCCTCATAAAATTCTATCTTAAGGTCTGGGTGCAATCCCCCTTGGAGGAGGATTTGGATACCACCTAGGGCTATTGTCTCTTCTATCTTCTTTGAGAGTTCCTGAAAGGAGAGGAGATAGGCGTCCTTTGCCCCCTTTTTCCTCCAAAATGCACAAAATTTACATCCAGATATACAGATATTTGTATAGTTTATATTCCTGTCTACAATATAGGTAACTACGGGGTCTGTGTGCATCCTCTGCCTTATAGAGTTTGCCAGGTGTCCCAGAGTAAGCAGATCCCATTTAAATAGGGAGATGGCCTCTTCTTTATTAATCCTCTCACCTGATAAGATTTTGTCCTTTAAATCAAGCATTTACTACTCTAAAAAGTGTATCCCTCTCAGTGGGTTGATAGCCTGCCTCTTTAATCAGGCCTTCTAATTGACTCCTTGTAAGGGATTGTTCTGATGCTGCACCAGCCATATGGGTAATCTTTTCCTCAATTACTGTACCATCCAGATCGTCTGCCCCAAAATTTAGGGAAATTTGAGCAAGCTTTGGGGTAAGCATAATCCAATATGCCTTGATGTGGGGGATATTATCCAATATAAGGCGGGAGATGGCTATAGTCTTTAAGTCGTCTATTCCTGTAGGGCCAGGGAGGTTTGAGAGTCTTGTATTTTTGGGGTGAAAGGAGAGTGGTATAAAGCAGATAAAGCCACCAGTCTCATCCTGTGCCTCCCTCAATGCCAGAAGGTGGTCAATCCTCTCCTCTATTGTCTCTACATGTCCATAAAGAAGCGTTGCATTGGTAAATATCCCTAATCTGTGGGCAATCTTTGAGATCTCTAACCACCTCTCCCCTGATATCTTTTTTGGACAGACCAATTTTCTCACCCTGGGGCTAAATACCTCAGCCCCTCCACCTGGTAGGGCAGTAAGGCCTGCCCCCTTTAACTCCTTTAATACCTCCTCTACTTTTTTTCCAGTAATCTTTGAAAAATGGGCAATCTCTACGGCAGTATATGCCTTAATACAGGCATCTGGCCTCAATTTTTTTACTAAATGCAATATATCCAGATAGTAATCAAATGGTAGGTCTGGATTCAGCCCCCCAACAATGTGCACCTCATGGATGGGCTCTCTTATCCTCTCCCTTATCTTTTTCTCTATCTCTTCTAGAGAGAGGACAAAGGCCCTCTTATCGTTCTTTGGCCTGCCAAATGCACAGAATTTACATAGATTTATACAGATATTGCTATAATTTATATGCTGATTGTATACATAGTATGCCCTCTTTCCATGCAATCTCTCACGTACAATGTTTGCAAGGTAGCCTACTGCCAATAGGGGGGCATTATAGAGCCTTATACCATCCTCCTTTAAAAGGCGCTTACCTGCTTTTACTTTATGATAGATCTCTTCCAGACCTGCCTCTTTAATCAATGCCTCCATTAGCC
>CAZGKJ010000126.1:0-2116 GCA_964525955.1 uncultured Candidatus Bathyarchaeia archaeon | reverse complement strand
CTCTTCGATGAGGCGCCCTATAAGGCTGTGCTGATCAACGGCATGGTTCTCGGCAACGATGGGAGGAAGATGAGTAAATCCCTAGGAAACTTCGTCGCCACTCCAGAGGTCTTCAACAAGTATGGCGCCGACGCAGCGAGGCAGTGGGCCGCCGCCGGTGGAAGCACGGGTTCAGACATCCCCTTCAGATGGGGGGACGTCGAGTATGGCTGGAGGTTTATGCGTAAGCTCTGGAACGCCTGTAGATTCGCCAGCCTCCATCTCGTCGACTATCAGCCAGGTGAGATGCCGGAGCTGGAGCTCCTCGATAGATGGCTTTTGAGCAAGTTGGAGAGGCTAATCGGCGAGGCCACCGAGGCCTATGAGGAGTGCCTCTTCATGAAGGCCTTTGAACCCGTCAGAAGCTTCGTCTGGCACGTCTTCTGCGACCACTACATAGAGGCTGTGAAGTATAGGCTCTACGGCGGCGAGGGGAGGGAGTCAGCCCAGTGGACCCTCTACTACGCTGTGAAGCGTATGCTCCAGCTCCTGGCGCCCGTGATCCCGCATATCACGGAGGAGATTTACAGCCACATGTATGCCGAGGGTGAGGGAGACAGCATCCATATATCTCGATGGCCTGAGGTGAACAGCAGCCTCATCGACCCTGAGGCTGAGAGGCGTGGAGACCTCATCGTCGCCGTCATCGGAGCCATAAGGCGTGAGAAGAGTCGTATGGGCATACCCCTCGGGGGGGAGGTAGAGGCCATAGAGCTATACGCCGACGGCGGATTTGAGGCTGAGACGCTGAGGATGACTGTGAGAGACATAGCTGGAACCTTGAAGGCTAAGCGGGTTGAGGTCTATGAGGGTAGAGGCGGAGAACATGAGGTTGAGGAGTATCCAAGGGTGAGGTTCTCCCTCAAACCCTAATAGGTTCTATGCCTCAGGATTGCTGCTACGCCTCCGAAGGATTTGAGGAGCATCTCCCCCTCCTCCGTCTCGGTGGAGATGACCTCAACCCTCGCATCGACCTCCTCAGCCATCTCTATGAGCCTCTCCAGGAGCTCCTTATGCTCCACCACCTCATAGGCTGTCTTTCCGCATCGGGGGCAGATGATGTTGGCCAACCCCTCCATGAAGTTCTCAAGCTCGCCCCGCTCTATGATCCTCTCCTCCATGTATCCACACTCTCGACACCTCAGCCTCACCCACTCTCGCTCTACACCCTCTGAGAGGAGTAGAACCCGGACGTTGGCGCTCTTAAGCTCCCTCATAACCTCCCTGTCGCCGTAGGTTGCAAGGCCGGTGTCTCGGCCCACGTGTTTCAGGAACTCCTGGACGACTCGACGCTCCTCGCTGTATCTCAGGCCTTCGAGGAAGTCTTTGGCCCTGTCGACGACCTCCTTCACGCCCTCGATGCCGGTGTAGGCGGTGTCGACGACGGTTAGAACCTTATCCTTCAACTCGTAGTGGAGGAGGTCTCGCTCAAGGAACTCATTCTTCGTCGGTCCAGGGCCTCCGAATATGATCCCCTTCAGATTCGGAATCTTCAGATATAGCTCGTTGATATGCTCCCCAACTCGGCGATAATAGTCGTTTAGGGCCATCTCCCTCAGCCTCTCAAATCTCCTTGCGCTCTGACCTCCAGCTCGGTGTTTCCCTGGAACCCCCGATGTTACCTCCTTGAGGATCTCGATGCGCCTCCCCTTCACGAGGGCTATGGTGGCCTCCTTTGCGTCTATGACCACTATGCCGTAGGCATCCTCTGCTCTCAGGAGCTCCCAGAGGGGTTCTAAGACGAAGCGATGCTCACACCGATAATAGTAGGTTGTTATAGGCTCTGGGGGTATGACCACATAGGTCTCCATACGGCCTACGCCTGGCTGGTCTCCAGCTATTGTTCCGGCGAAGATGGCGAGGCCGGTTTCGGGTATCTCCTTGAAGAGCTTTAGGCGCTCCATAACCTTAGTGAGGGCATCCTGGACGTTCTTCCTCGTCGTCTTCGACTTTATGTTGCTCGCCGTCCCCCACTCGCTTCTTAGGTCGCTCATCACCTCGCTTACCCGCTTACCAGGCGGAATATAGACGCTGATAAGCTCGGTTCCCCTCCCCTCCTTCTTCTCCAGCATCTCAA
>CAZGKJ010000125.1:0-2118 GCA_964525955.1 uncultured Candidatus Bathyarchaeia archaeon | reverse complement strand
CCCTCATGGTCTCTGACCATGATCATCACATGGGTTCTAACCTTCCTCACCCCCTCTGCGAGGAGCTCCTGGTAGGCTCTCAGGGCTGTGGAGTCGACGCCTGCGTCGTGGGTCGTCGTTATACCCCACTCCGCAAACTGATCCCAGACCCGTCTTAGGCCTTCCTTGATCTCCTCAATGGTGTAAGGCGGTATATGCTCCATGACTAATCGTCCAGCGGTCTCGTAGAGTATCCCCGTAGGCTCTCCATCTTCTCTTCGATCGATCTTGCCTCCAGGTGGATCAGGCGTCTCGGCCGTTATGCCAGCGATCTCCAGCGCCATGCTGTTGGCGACGAACTCATGTCCAGTCTCCTTGGTTATGAAGACGGGGTTCTCAGGCGCCGCCTCATCCAGCTCCCATCGGGTTACATGTCTACGCTCAACGAGTTTAGCCTCATTATAGTTGGCTCCCCTCACCCATCTCCCCGGGCCGAGCTCTTCAGCCTTCTCCGCCACCAATCTCAAAACATCCCTTATGCTTCTAACCGGCGGTGATCGAAGGTCGATCTCATAGAGCCTGACGGCCGCATGGCTTGGATGCGTATGGGTGTCTATGAAGCCTGGGAGAACAGTCCTCCCCCTTAGGTCTATGACCCTCGTCTCCGCCCCTATGTGGGGCTTTATCTCCTCGTTTGAGCCCACTGCCAATATGTATCCATCCCTCACGGCTACGGCCTCGGCGATGCGATCCTCTGCGTCGACGGTGATGACCTTCCCATTTAAGAGAACCAGATCAGCCGATAGGGTCATCTCAGATATGATCGATTTGGAGATAATTGAGGTGATCGATTAGGGGACTGTGACGCTCTTGGCGAGGTTCCTCGGCTTATCTGGGTCCAGCCCCCTCTTCACGGCTATGTGATAGGCCAATAGCTGGAGGGGTATTATGTATGGTATCGGGGATAGGAGCTCCGGAATCCCCTTAGGCATCTCGATGTAGTCGTCTGACAACTCCTTGATCTCCTCATCCCCCTCCTCGCAGAGGGCTATGATCCTGGCTTCCCTCGCCTTCATCTCCATGATGCTTCCGATGATGTCCCTCCTCGTCTCCCCCCTTGGGCAGAGGAAGATGCAGGGCGTCCCCCTCTCAACGACGCTTATGGGTCCATGCTTACTCTCACCCGCCGGATAGGCCAGCGACGGTATATAGGTGATCTCCAGCAGCTTCAACCTCCCCTCAAGAGCAGTCGCCGAGCTGATGCCCCTGCCGAGGAAGAGGAAGAACCGCTCATCCCTATATCTCTCAGCCAGCTCCTCCACCTTCGACGCCGACCGCTTCAAAACCTCCTCCACCACGTCGGGAATAGTTAACAGATGCTCCTGGAACTCATCGATCTCATCCTGCGAGACCTTCCCCCTCATCCTCGCCAATCTCAGCGCCAACTGGGCGAGGACGAGGAGCTGAGCTGTGAAGGTCTTCGTGGCCGCAACGCCGATCTCCGGGCCTGACTGCTGGACGATGTAGGCCCTTGAGACCCTCGTCAGGGTTGAGCCCACCGTGTTCGTCACCCCGAGGATGGTGGCAGCCCTCATCCTCGCATAGTCGATGGCCTTCAAGGTGTCGTAGGTCTCACCCGACTGGCTGACGGCGAGGATGACGGAGTCTATGCCGATCGATGAGCCATATCTCTCTATGAACTCCGATGCTATGACGGGGTAGACCGTCAACCTGGCGAGCTTCGAGAACATATAGGAGGCTGCGAGGCATGCATGATATGAGGTTCCAGCCGCTACGAGGAAGACCTCCCGCCCCCTATCGAGGAATGTTGCGAGGAGGTCGAGGTAGGGCTTCTGAAGCCTCAAGGCGTTGCGGAGGCTCTGGGGCTGCTCATATATCTCCTTAAGCATGAAGTGGGGATAGCCCTGCCTCTCAGCCATCTCCAGGCTCCAGGAGACCTCTGTGAGGGGCCTCTCAACTCTCGATCCATCGCCGATGCGCAGTATCTCATAGCCCCCAGCCGATAGGACTGCGGTCTCGCCGTTCCTCAGCCAGGTAACCATCTTGGTGTAGGGGAGCATCGCCGGAATATCCGATGCGCAGTAGGCGCCGCTCTCCGATAGCCCAATGATGAGGGGG
>CAZGKJ010000124.1:0-2120 GCA_964525955.1 uncultured Candidatus Bathyarchaeia archaeon | reverse complement strand
GTCGGAGACCCATGGAACGTCTGCCAGACGCTGATGGTCTGCGGAAGCCTATTGGGTATGGATGTCTACGTCGCCATACCTGAGGGCTATCAGCCTGCTAAGGTCATCCTCGACTTCTGCGAGGAGCACGCCCCGGAGAGCGGAGCCCAGGTCGTCGTAACCCACGACCTGGAGGAGGCGTTGAGGGATGCTGACATAGTCTATGCGAACACATTCCACAGCATGGGTCAGCCGGATATAGAGAAGCGTAAACGAGACTTCGCCCCCTACCAGATAAACGCCGAGACGATCAAGTTGGCGAAGCCAGACGCCATCTTCATGCACTGCCTCCCGGCTTACCGGGGGGAGGAGGTGACCGACGACATCATAGAGGGGCCGCAGAGCGTCGTCTTCGACGAGGCTGAGAACAGGATGCATACGGAGAAGGCCGTCCTCGCCCTCGTCGTCCCCTGATTTTTGCCCTCAGATTAACTCAAATTTTTGTAGCTACATTTTTAAGAGTATATTCCGAGTCCTATGGGATGAGGCGGACGGCTGAGCTGGCTGCGACGGCGATCTTCAGCGCCATGGCCGTCGCCCTAACCCTGGCGAAGCTGACGATTCCATATCCCCTCCTCCCATATCTGAAGTTCGACCTATCGGAGGTTCCGGTGACCATCGCCCTCCTCCTCATGGGCCCCCTATCTGGGTTGTCGGCCTCCATCATCTACTGGCTGATCCTCACCCTCATGGCTGGGGATGTCCTTGGGCCTGCGATGAAGTTCGCCGCCGTCGCCTCCATGATGTTGGGCTTCACCCTCGGCGCCCTCCTCTCCCGTAGGGCTGGAGGGGGCTTTAGGCTCTCCATGGTTGTCGGCCTCCTCCTCGGAGCCCTGACGAGGGTTTTGGCGATGTCCCTCCTCAACTTCGTCATCCTCACCGTCGTCGCCCCATACTACCTTGAGTTCGCCAAGCCCCTCCTGGCGTCCATCGGCCTTAGGGTGAGCAGCAACCTCACAGCCCTCCTATGGGTTTTGGCTCTGACAGCCATCTACAACCTCCTCCACACCCTGTTGGCCGTGCTTCCAGCCTACCTCATCTCCGAGGCGGCGTTGAGGAGGACTCCGGGATTGCTGGGTGGGAGATGGCTGTGGAAGAAATTATAGATTAAAGTTATATATTAGACGAAACTATAATGAGGCGGCTCATCGAGATAGCCCTCTGCGGAGTCATGGCAGCCCTCGTCTGCGTGGCGACGCTGCTCATACAGATTCCAACGCCGCCGACGAGGGGCTACATAAACGTTGGAGACGTCATGATAATGGTCTCAGCCCTCACCTTCGGCCCAATAGTCGGCGGCTTCGCCGGCGGCGTAGGCTCAGCTCTGGCAGACATACTCGGAGGATATGTCCACTGGGCACCCTTCACGCTTATAATAAAGGGGGTTGAGGGCATCATAGCTGGACTCATAGCCCATAAATGGGGTTCGAGGAGCTCCATGCTGCTCGCATGGATCATCGGATGCGGGGAGATGGTTCTCGGATACTTCACCGTTGAGGCCCTCCTATACGGCGTGGGCCCAGCCCTCGTCGAGGTTCCTGGGAACACCTTCCAGATGATCGTTGGAGGGGTCGTCGGCATACCCGCCTCCCTAGCCGTAAGGAGAAGGATGAGGGTGGAGTAGCCGATCTTTCTACCCAAAAGATTATCTTCACTAATATGGATAGATGAGGGAGATGGAGGCGCCTAGGATCATCACACCTCCCCCAGGCCCAAAGTCGAGGGAGCTCCTGGAGCTTCGAAACCGCTATGTGCCTCCCGGCGTCTATCTGATTCTACCCATCGCCATAGAGCGGGCTGAGGGAGCCGTCATCAGAGACCTCGACGGGAACACCTACATAGACTTCACCTCAGGCATAGGGGTCATGAGCCTCGGCCACTGTAGGGCTGAGATCGTTGAGACAATCTGCCAGCAGGCTCGGAGGCTGATCCACAGCTGCATCCACGTCGCAAGCTATGAACCCTACATAGAGCTGGCGAGGAGATTGACGGAGATCACCCCAGGAGACTTTGAGAAGAGGGCTCTGCTGCTGAACAGCGGGGCGGAGGCCGTTGAGAACGCCGTTAAGATCGTCCGACAG
>CAZGKJ010000123.1:0-2141 GCA_964525955.1 uncultured Candidatus Bathyarchaeia archaeon | reverse complement strand
TGTTCTCTATCAAATCATCAAACCACGATAAAACGGTGGCGATGCGGGTTTGTTCTTCTGGGGAGGGATATGGTATTTTCATGTTTTTAAGAAAATTAATATTTAAGCCAGGTACGGCACTATCAGACATTAATTGTTCTATACTTAAACTTGAGAAAAGATAGTAAATAAATTGAGCATTTTTGACATTTTCAGCGTAAAATACCGTGTCAATAGGATAAAAGTCCGTTTTTGATAAGTAAATGCTACCAATATTTCCTTTTCTGCCAATTACCAAGCCGGGACCTTTGCTATACGCTACACCATGATAACCAATAATGCCGCTTGAACCGAAAACCGGGATATTCCCTTCCCTTCTCTCCTGTTCGGGCAAGCCTTTTCCATATTTTATATCTAACTCATCTCCCAAAAATCTTTCTTCCCACACCCTAGGCACCTCTCCGATCTCTGTCCCTTTAAACTCAGTTTCCCATTTGAATTTGAGCATATTAAGTATCACCTCCAGTTTGATATCTTACTCCAATTTCATTGAAAAACTCGAAAAGATTTAAGTAATTTATACCAAAATGGTTTGCTATAAAAGGAATTTTGTTAGGTGCATTTGTTTCGTTAGTTACAATAATGGCTTCCTCACAAATTGCAAGTGCAATAAGCCAAGGGTCCGCCCATGGACCGGGTTTACTGATGTTTCTATTCCAATATTTTTCGTCATATTTTTCCTTTATTTCCCCAAACTTCTTCAATTGGCATTCATTTATATCTTTAAACATAACTTTATGTTTTTTGCACCATTGAGATAATTCATCGCCCCCCCATTTCTATTTCCCTTAGCACTTCAATATGGGAAATAATCATGCCTCCTCTAACCAGTTTCTCAATTTTCTCCCATATTGCTGGGAACAAATCATGCGTTGAAAAAATATGTCTGCTAGGATAATGACGTTTAAGTTCAATTAATACATCAGCATCTACACAGTAAATCTTTACCGGAAACAGCCTTATCTGTTTCATCCTGATGCACCGCTAAGGAATTTCTCAACATATTTTGCTTTAATTCCCAAAATACCTACTACGTCGGCGAAGGAGAAGATACCTTTCTCATAAGCTTGTTTCACTTCATTGACTATAGATTCACCTGCTCGATTTAGAAACACTTCATCCCAGTTTCTGCGACCAAATTGTTTTTTCACAGGTTCTTCATATCCACTTTTGAACTCTTGATACTGTTTCCGATCAATGTACCCGAGCCAAAGAAGCCTTAGCATAATCACTTGCTTGCTTACTCCATAAATTTCAGAAAGCTTTGTTATGCTATTAAAATCAAAGGTCTCTAGCCTTAATCTCTCAATTTCAAATTTTAGATCTTCTGCAGGAACTAAAAACTCTGCTGCGAATTTGTTACAAAAAGATTCAATTTCTTCTTTTTGTTCCGGTTCTACTTCTATAGAACATATCCCGGAACTTTTTCTTAATAAGTGGCCAACTTCATGAAAAAGAGAAAATAATTTTACTTGTGGTGAATCTTCTTCATTAAGAACTGTTATGGATATACGAGAGAAAATGGAAAATGCTCTGACGTCGTCTGCTTTAAAGGGATATTCTATAATTGGGATAAACATTTTCTTTTCAATTTCTCCCTTATAAAACCTTAGAATTTCTTTCGGTCTTTTGGATTTAATTAACTTTATTCCCAAATGCCTTCTAAATTCAATCGCTAGTCTTTCTGGTTTAGTGTCATCGGGAAATTGAGGAATAATACTTGTTTTATCGGTTATTCGTTCAATTTCGCTCAATAGATAATAAGCTCTTCTTTTTGCTAAATATACTTGAGGAGTCAATCTTTTGTCTCTGTTAATTCTAAAATCAGTTAAATGCGGAAGTGAGGGAATTCTATCCGAGAAAAAAGCAGCAAGGGGACATCTATAAATCTCAGCAAGTTTTTTAATTTGCGTTAATGTGAGTTTGCCTTTTCCTTCTTCAACAGACTTTATTTTATCTTCTGTTGTTCCGAGTTTTTTGGCTACTTCTGCTACTGTATATCCTGAAATTTCCCGAAGAGCCCTCAGGTTTTGAAAAGGTATTTCTATTTCTATGCTTTTTCTACCCATTTTTCACACCTCAAATTTTAATGCCTTAAAAAC
>CAZGKJ010000122.1:0-2146 GCA_964525955.1 uncultured Candidatus Bathyarchaeia archaeon | reverse complement strand
CCGATCCTGGTCATCATCTCCGATGGGATCGCAAACATACCCCTAGAGTCACCCCTCTCACCTCATACGAGGGAGCGATATGTGAATCACGCCCAGGCCGATGTCATCGACGTCGCCCACCTCCTCAGGAGGGAGGGGATAAGAACGCTGGTTATAAACCCCGCCCACGTGGAGCATGACGAGGTATCCGAGCGCTATAAGAGGGGGATGGAGGAGAGAACTGGGAAGATATGGCTTGAGCCTAAGGAGCTATTGATGGAGATACCCAGGATCACAGGAGGCTACTACTACGGCATAACTGAGCGAGGAGAGCTGGAGGAGGCCTTACTGATGGAGGCCTTCACCATCCTACGCTGACGCTATAAGTGGCAACCACTTATAACGAGCCTAAACGACTCTAAGCTCCGCCGCGGAGTCGATATGTATCTCGGCCCCCTCAACCCTAGGCCCAACCCCCACGGCCCTAACGCCAGCCGCCTCCGCCGCCATCAGGTCTTCAGGCTGATCACCGACATAGACAGCCATAGAGGGGGATACGCCGCATCTCTGGCAGGCTGAGACTATCAGATCCGGAGCTGGCTTAGGATTTTCAACCTCGTCAACGCCAACGATAACATCGATTAGGGGGAGGAGTCCAGCCTCCTCTAAGACCCTCAGGGCTCTATGCCTCACCTCGTTGGTGGCCACAGCCAACCTGAATCCGGCGTCCCTCAGCCTTTCAAGGGTCTCGGGAATCCCTGGTAGGGGCCTGGCCCTATACTCCGAGGCCATTATGCGGTCAGCCTCCTCATAGGCCTCCTCAGCCAATCTCCGAGCCTCCCCCCATCCCATGCCTGTGAGGTAGAGGGCGACGGCTGCCACCACGATGTCCTCACGCCTCGGAGCCTTGGCGAGGGGTCCATCCATATCGACGTATCCGAGGGCTGGGTCTACACCTGAGAATCTCGCCCAGTGGGAGGCTGCCTCACCTCCGAATCGTCTGCTTATAACCCTCATCCTCGCATCGGCGAGGGCTCTAAACCTCTCCTCGGCGTCTATTAAGGTGTTGTCTAGGTCGAAGATGAGGAGGTTGCAGGAGATTCGCCTCTCTCCTATAATTATCTCAGGCAATTCCTCCACCTTCTATTGTTGAGGTTTTTCCATCCTTTAAGGCGACAAATTTTATTAGTTGAGGAGAAGGTCTTAAATTTAGGGGTGGATGTTTTGCCGATGGCTTTTGTGTTGATCAACGCCGAGATCGGCGCTGAGCATGAGGTGTTGAAGGCTCTAAAGGAGATACCTGAGGTTAAGGAGGCCTACATGGTCTATGGGGTCTACGACATCATAGCGAGGGTTGAGACTGAGACTATGCAGGAGCTCAAGGATACCATAAGCTGGAAGATAAGGAGGCTGGATAAGGTTAGGTCGACTTTGACGATGATCGTCGTCTAGGCCTCCAAGGTCTTGAGTAGATCCGCCTTTGTCACAATGCCTATGATTCTCCCCCTCTTAGTGACGAGAACCGCTGGGTAGACCCTCAATAGGGCTGTCAAGATGGATAGTGGGGCCTCCTCCCCAACCTGTGGGAAGGCGTCATCCATCACCTCTGAGATAGGCCTCTCAGCGAGAGATGGGCCATCCTCCCCCTCCATAAATCTTTCAACGATGGTCTTCTCCGAGATGCTTCCCACAATCCTACCCTCCTCCAGAACTGGGAGCTGTGAGTAGCCATATCTCATCATAAGCTCCGCCGCCCTCTTAACTGGTTCATGGGCCTCTATGTAGATGACATCCCTAGACATAATATCCGCCGCTTTAACCCCCCTGCCATCCTCAACCCTCTGCAGCGCCTCTAGGATGGCCTTAACCTTCCTATAGGATGGCTCGATCTTACCGGCCTCCAGCTTCGCGATGTAGGATTGGCTCACACCGGCCAACTCGGCTAGCTGACTCTGGGTTAGGCCCAGCCTCTTACGCCTCTCGGCGATCCGCTCGATGGAGGGGAGCATCATGGATAGGGGGCCTCAACCCTCTATTTAGGGCGATCCATCTTAACCCTTATATCCCCCTTAATGCTCTCATGGGGCGGCTTGCTGCTCCACATCGGCATCGACGACACCGATTCGCCGAGGGGTGGATGCACCACCTATATAGCGGCCAGAATCGT
>CAZGKJ010000121.1:0-2169 GCA_964525955.1 uncultured Candidatus Bathyarchaeia archaeon | reverse complement strand
TAATATCCCCTCACGACCTCCCTGATTATCGGGTCCTCTATCCTATACATGCCATGCATCCTATGAACGATTCCCAATTTCATCAAGGTCTTGAGAGCCCTGGTTAGATTTGGATTGGCTATCGGCCTTCCACTCCAGGCCTCAATAGCTCTCTTAATATCGATCCATCTATGCCTTCCCTCCCCTATGGCCTTTAGAATCAACCTATAATTTTTGGATCTCCGGACAATTTTGTCCAGCTCCATCGACGCCATCGCCTTCGCTTCCTCCAAGACGATCTTCAGAATCTCCTCATCCACCCTCTTCTCACTGACGGCCCTGTATCCATAGTAGGTGAGCCAGCCGATCAAGCCGTTTAGCCTCTCAACAACTCCTCGTAGAGTCGTCTCATCTGGCTTCATTCCATGTTCAAGGAATCCAGCTCTGAGGAATCCGATGGATGTCTCCTCATTAAATCCCTCTAAGGTGATCTCCTCCCTATATCGTCCATAGAGTGGGCTCTCAGGGTTCTCCGCCCCTATGAAATCCATTAGTAGACCCATCTCCGAGCCTGTTAGGATGAACTTCAGATTTGGGAGATTGTCGTAGGCGTAGGCTAGGAGATTCCTAAAGTCTATACGACCCTTTCCCCCCATCATGTTCCTCAGGAGCTGAGCCTCATCGAAGGCCAATATCAAATAGACCCCCTCCTCCTCAGCCCATCCATCCAGGGAGTTGAGGAGGGATGAGAGCCTCACCCCCTCCCTCCCCCAATCCAGCTCCACCCTCACACCAGCGATCTCAACGCCCTTAACACTCCCAATCCAGCTCCTAAGCCTGCTCCAAGAGGATTGTAGCCTACTCAACTCCTCGGAGAGCATTCGATAGAGGACTACCTTAGAGTATCCCTCCTCCTCTAAAACCCTTAAATCCAGGTATATGTAGGGCTGAGAACTCTCCCTTAGGGCGACCTTGAGGAGGGAGGTCTTACCGATCCTCCTAACCCCCAGCAGAAGTATGAGGGGGCACTTCTCCCTCAGCGCCTCTAAGAGCTCCTGGAGCTCCCTCTCCCTTCCATAGAGGTCTTCTCGCCGCTCCTTGGGTCTTGGATCGAAGAGCAAGGTATCACCCCCGATACTTAGGTATCACCCCTGATACTATTAAATCTATGGAGGCTGTGTTGAGTAAGGTTAAAATAATACGGCGAATAATATGAATTAGTATTATCTATAATAGAAGGCTTACAGTTAGCCCCATCCCTCCCATCTATAAGGGGCTCCTCGCCGCTCAGGCGGCTTCTCGATCTCGGGGGTGTGGTGATGAGGGCGGTTATTCTCGCAGCTGGGAGGGGGGAGAGACTCTCCCCCCTGACGGATTGGACGCCTAAGCCACTGCTGAGGCTCAACGGCAAGCCCCTCATAGGCTACGTCATCGAGGCCTTCATGGAGGCTGGAGTTGACAGCTTCATAATCGTCACCGGATACCTCGGCGACCATCTACGGAAGGGCGTTGAGGCCATGGATATCGAGGCTGAGATAACCTTCGTCCACAACCCAGATTATAGGCTGGGGAACGCCTCATCGCTGCTCGCAGCCCGTGAGAAACTTGAGGATGAGAGGCACTTCCTCCTATCGATGTCCGATCACATCATAGAGGGGAAACTCGTCGAGGCCGCTGTGAGAGCCTTCAGGGGTAAGCCCCTCCTCTGCGTCGATGCATCGCCGAGATATCTCAGAGACGTTGAGGAGGCGACGAAGGTATTGGTCGACGGATGGGGATATATAAGGGAGATCGGGAAGGGCTTGGAGCTCTGGAATGGCGTGGACACCGGCGTCTTCCACCTCACCGATGAGGTCTTCAGGGTTCTGCCGAGGGGCTATACTCCGCCTACGCTCTCGGATTGGATGAGGAGGCTGACAGGCTTCAGAGCCTTGAAGGCCTGCGACGTCTCAGGATGCTTCTGGCTCGACGTCGACACCTGGGATGACTATTCATGGGCCAGGAAGGTGTTGAAAAATGGAGAGGGCTGAGATTGAGAAGCGGCTGGAGAAGGCGAAGGGGCCCTCAGACCTCCTCGCCGCCTACGTCCACAGACCAATAGAGAACTGGATAGTTTTGAGACTCGTCAACACTTCGATCACCCCGAATCAGTTGACGCTGCTTACCAACGCCGTCGCCTACGTGGTGACG
>CAZGKJ010000120.1:0-2174 GCA_964525955.1 uncultured Candidatus Bathyarchaeia archaeon | reverse complement strand
GCTGGACAGGCTGGGGCTCGATTTTTTAAAAAGTGGTTGGATCACAGACCCCAACCTGGTTATGTACTGTATCACCGCTGCTCTTATATGGCAGTTCGCCGGCTACTCGACGGTCATCTTTCTGGCCGGCCTTCGCTCCATCCCCGAGTCCCACATCAAGGCGGCCCAGGTGGACGGGGCGAACTCATATACGATCTATCGGCGGATCATCGTCCCGCAGCTTAAGGCTTCGTTCGTCACCTCCTTCATCATCTTCATGTGCTTTGCGCTCAAAGCGTTCGACTTTGTTTGGGTTCTTACCCGGGGTGGCCCAGGTTACTCCTCCCACATTCTGGGGGTTACCATGTACAAGGAGACCTTCGGCCTGGAAAAGTATGCCTACGGTGCCGCCTATGCCACCGTGATCCTCATCGTGAGCCTTGTCATAGTGGTGCCGTTCCTCTATCGGGTCTATGCTAAGGAGGGGAGATGAGGCGGGTGCGGCCCACCCGAATCCTGGTTTACCTGTTTTTGTTTGCGGTTTCCGGTTGGATCTTGCTGCCCCTATGGAGCGGGGTAGTGACGGCCCTGAAGTCTTCCCAGGAGGTGGTGTTGTCGACCCCTCTGACCCCGCCAGCCCGGCCCACGCTCGACCCACTCAAGGAGGCCTTGGACTACCTAAAGAGACCGCTTGTAAACAGCCTGGTGCTGGTGGGAGCCGGCACCATGGTCTCCTGCTTCTTCGGTTCCATCCTGGGCTACCTGTTTTCCAAGTATAGGTTTCGCGGCTCGAACCTCCTTTTCTTGTTGGTGGTGATCTGCCTTTATATTCCCCCACAGGTCCAGCTTATCCCTATGACCCAGTTCGTGTCCAAAGTGGGCCTATATGGAAAGCTCGGCGCGCTCGTTTTGCTGTACATGTTCTTCGGGATCCCCATGTGCACGTTCGTGTTCAAAACCTTGTATGAGGAAATACCCACAAGCTATATCAAAGCGGCCATGGTGGATGGAGCGGGGGTGTGGACCACCTACCGCCGGGTCATCCTGCCGCTTTCGGTGATTCCCTTCGTCATTGCGGCGCTGCTGCAGGTCACCATCATCTGGAACGACTATCTGTGGGGGCTGGTGCTCACCCGGGGGATGGCCAACATGCCGGTCACGGTAGCCCTGGCGAATCTCAAGGGCTCCTTTGTGGGGGCCTGGAACTTGCAGATGGCTGGCTCCATTTGGGTCGCCCTACCCACACTCATCATCTTCGTTTTCCTGGGCAAGTACATAGTCCGCGGTTACGCGGGGCTCTAAGGGGGCACGAATGGCCAACGTTACGGTGAAGAAGCTGACGAAGAGATACGGCGAAACAGTGGCCGTAAAAGATCTCTCGCTGGAGATCGAGGATGGGGAGTTCATGGTTCTGGTGGGGCCATCCGGCTGCGGCAAGACAACGCTCCTCAACTGCATCGCTGGCCTTCTGCGGGTGGAGGAAGGGGAGATCTGGATCGGGGAAAAGCTGGTCGCCTCCCCAAAACAAGGGGTGTTCCTCGTCCCGCAAAGGCGGGAAGTGGCCATGGTGTTTCAGGATTATGCCGTCTATCCCCATATGAGCGTGTTCGGCAACATCGCCTTCCCCCTGGAGATCCGGAAAGTAGACAAAAAAGAGATCCGGAAGCGGGTGGAGGAAGTAGCCCGATTTCTTGAGATCGAGGAGCTCCTGAACCGGAAGCCCAGGGCCCTAAGCGGGGGCCAGAGGCAGAGGGTGGCCATCGCCCGGGCCCTGGTGAGGAGCCCACAGGTGCTTTTAATGGACGAGCCGTTCGCAAACCTCGACGCCAAGCTGAGGGTGCGGGCCAGGGTGGAGGTGAAGCGCCTCCAGCGGGAGCTCGGGATAACCACCGTCTTTGTCACCCACGATCAAATCGAGGCCATGACCATGGGGGACAGGATAGCGGTGATGAACGCCGGACGCATCGAACAGGTAGGGGACCCCACGACCTTGTACGAGGCCCCCCGGAATCTATTTGTGGCCGGTTTCATTGGGACTCCCCCCATGAACATGTGGCCGGCCAATATCACTAATAAGGAGGGAAGGCACCTTGTGGACTTGGGATTCTTTGCGCTCGAGCTGCCTGAAGAGGTAGCCAAGGCAAGTCCGGGCGAGGAGCTGGTGGTGGGAGTGCGCCCGGAACACATCGCCATTC
>CAZGKJ010000119.1:0-2192 GCA_964525955.1 uncultured Candidatus Bathyarchaeia archaeon | reverse complement strand
CCAGTAAGAGAAAGATCATCAATAAGCTTAATGATTTAAGTGGTAAAGAGTGGATTAAATTTACAAAAACATGGTTTATACATAGACCCGCGCCAAGAGAAGACACTAAACTTTTACATCCTGCAGCTTTTCCGGAATCGTTAGCTAAAGAGTTTATTGAATTTTTTACCAAAAAAGGACAACTGGTTTTAGATCCGTTTCTTGGCACGGGTAGTACTCTTATCGCATGTATTGAAAGTAATCGGTCTGGTATTGGAATAGAAGTTGTAAAAAAATGGGCAGATATCGCCCAAATGAGAGTAAATAAACTGTTAGCGCAGAGAAAAGGGTCCGAACATTTACTTAGTTCTATGGGAATTCCTCATGAAAAGTTAATCATAAAAGTGATTCATGGTGATTCAAGAAGGTTAAGTAAGATATGGGAAGAAAACAATTTTCCACTTGTAGATTACTGCATTACAAGTCCTCCATACTGGAACCAGCTTAAAAGAAACTATATTCGGCAAAAAGGAAGATTAGAAAAAGGACTTGACACAAAATACAGCGAAAACCCGAATGACATAGGCAACATCGATGATTACGATGGATTTTTAAAGGCCTTAAAGGAAATATTCAACGAAGTCTATAAAGTAATGAAAAAACGTGGTTATCTCACAGTTATAACAAACAACGTATTTTACAATGGAAAGTTATATCCGCTGGCATTTGATACGCTTAAAATTTTAAGTGAAGAACCATACGCATGGGTTCCCAAAGACGAAAAGATATGGTTACAAGACGACAAGCCATTGCTCCCGTTAGGAATTTATAATGCATGGATAGGGAATAGAGCTCATCAATATTGTTTAATATTTAGGAAGGAATAGAAATGGGAGTTCAATTAACACTTACTGGAGAAACAGAAGCGGTCACTACCCTTTCACATGATGAGATGGCGTTCAAAATCGCTAGAACTATAAGAGACCTAGTTTTAAAAGGCGTTAACCCATGGAAGAAAATGTATAACCCAACAATAGTAATTACCTCTTCTTCAGATTGGCCAGAACCCGATTTCGTTTTTGATGATAGAAAAGGATTAACATACGGATTTGAATTCAAGCCTCCCGAACAAGTTAGACGAGAATATTTATTGGGAGTCGGGCAAGCTGTTGCGTACCTTAATCATTTCTCTCATTCAACACTTATATTGCCAAAGATAGCTGAAAACTTCGAAATTGCCGACTATATTAGTGATCTGGTTCGAAAAATTCCGCTGAAAATAGGCGTGATAGCATACGACCCAAGTAATATTGAAGAACTAGAAGTTGTTGTTCCATATCCTGCGAATCCAGTTGGGCCGCTAGTAAAAAGGGCGTCGATAGGAAAGGTCTTCTGGGCATTTTGGATGGATGAGTCCATTCATGAGTTTTATCTTATGTTAAAAAAATCCTATGAATTAAGACATAAAAGGGGAGATATAAAGGAAGAAGTCTTCTCCCATGTTTTTAAATTGATGAAGGAGGGAAAAACTTACGCAAATAATGGAAAACTTAGGAAATTAGGAGGAAAATTAAAATTTTCATCATGGTTTCTAAATTACAGGCTACCTTTCTTGCACTGCGGTTTGTGGAGTTTAGATGGAAAACCAACGTTAATCGGTACAAGAATTCTATCAATTGGTGATACTTATGGATGGGATTCAGAAGAGTTTAGAAATGCACTTGCTAAGGCGTACCTGGTAAATGGAAAACATCTACTTCTTATGAGGTATATTTGGGATATACAAACTGACGCTATAAGCAAAGGTACGAAGCATAAAACGACAAAGGAATACTTGGATTTTATGGCTAATGAATTAATGAAAAGAGGATTCGGGAGAGCCCATAGAGGAGTTAGGAGGAACCTACAAGCAATGATTTCATTATGGGGTGGAGGTTTCCGTATTTTAAAAAGATGCGGTAAAAGTTATTACTTTAAAGAATTCGGGATAGTTCCAGATTGGGGCAAGATTACGTCTATTATTCAAACAAGGTATTGGTAAAAATGATATCGCTATACCTAAACACTAATTAGTTCTATTTAGCCTAATCATGGTTTAGCGTTTAGCACCTAAGCGGAGGACGACAATTTGAGTTTTGAAATGTGGACTGAAAAGTACCGGCCTAAAAGCCTAGATGAAATGGTTAACCAAACCCAAATAGTTGAACGTTTAA
>CAZGKJ010000118.1:0-2241 GCA_964525955.1 uncultured Candidatus Bathyarchaeia archaeon | reverse complement strand
TGATGGGGGTCAGCCTCGACATCTACGGCCCCTTCGAGAGGGTCTTCAGAAGGGTTGCGGGGAGAAGGAACCTCTACAACATCCATATACTCGTCGCCATACTCCTCGGCGTCCCAGCCATAGCCCTAAAGACGATCACGATCCATGCGGCCATAACGGCTGTCATCTACGCCTGGAGGGCCGCCGTGCATCTACACGCCGCCGACGTCGCCGAGATGGGGTAGCGATGCGCATCGCCCTGATGTCGAGCTGGAACGCCATCTGCGGAGTCTCAATCCACGCCGAGCTGATAGGCAGAGCCCTGTTGGATATGGGGCATGAGCTTAGGGTCTTCGCCCCAATCCAATATGAGGACGATGATACGCTTAGATGTTTCAAGGTTGATGAGCCCTATGTTGTGAGGAACTACTCCTTCCTCAGATACGGTGATCGATGCGTCGATGAGGGGCTCCTCAGCGGTCTATTCCTCGACTCAACACCCCTACTGGAGTGGGACTTCGACCTCCTCATCGTCGAGAAGCCCACCTCAACCCCCCTGAAGAAGCTGTTGGAGCTCCTACCACGCTTAGGGGGGAGAACCTTAGCGGTGCTCCATGAATGTCGGAGACCTGAGAACCCCTACTTCTACAAGGCCAGATGGGATGCGGCGACCATCTTCGATGAGCGATACCTCAGCATATTCTCGGGAATCCTCCCCGAGGGCCTTCTCCACATCGTCCCCTATCCCTGCCACCCCATAGAGCGGAGGGATAGGATGGCTGAGAGGAGGAGGCTGAGTATACCCCTGGAGGCTGAGGTTGTCTTCAGCTTTGGAAGACTCCATCAACCCGAGACCATCATCAAGGCTCTCAGGCCATTATGGAGGGAGAGGCCTGAGCTGATGTATCTCTGCCTCGTCGGAGACCCCTCCCTCTATGAGAGGCTGAGAAGGCTGGAGGCTGAGTATCCCTTCCTCGAGGTGAGGTTTGATAGGCCCTCCATCGAAGGCCTATACGGCTATCTCTCAGCCGTGGATGTTCTCCTCCTCCATAAGGGGGAGATGGGAGGGGAGGTTAAGCTCTCAAGCACAGCCCACCTCTGCCTCGGCTCCCTAACCCCGATCCTCTGCCCCGACGTCAGCTACTTCCACCCCTTCAAAGATGAGGTCTTAAAGTATCGCAGCCTAAAGGAGCTGAGGAGACTGCTCAGGGAGCTCCTGGAGGGAGGCCATGAGGAGTTGAGGGAGAGGGCTGAACGCTTCGTCGAGGAGCACTCAGCTGAGAGGATCGCCGAGAAGTTATTGAGGATAGGGTTGGGAGAGGATTGAGACCCCTCCTAACGGCTGAGGTGGCGAGGCGAATCCTCGGAGGCGATAGGGTTGTATCCCTCGACCTCGGCCTCAGTGAAAGCTCCGTGGAGCTCCTCGATGAGACGGTTCTCCTGCCTGGAGGGTTGAGGGTCTCCATCAGCGATTTGAGGCGCATCGCTGAGCGGGAGGAGGCGATATTCATCGTCGATGAGGACGGCATCTACATGGCCGCCTACGCCGATGGACATTTCTATAAGTTGGTTCCAACGGAGGGGGCTCCAACCCTAGAGATCGATGGAATAAGGATGCATAGAACCAGGGATACAACCCCCGAGAGGGATGCGGCGATGAAGCTGGAGGCCCTCGGCCTGAGGGGTGGATGGGTGTTAGACATCTGCACAGGCCTCGGCTACACAGCCCTCGAAGCCCTGAGGAGAGACGCAGAGCTCGTCGTCTCCATCGAGGTGAATCCAATAGTGCTGAAGATGGCCCACATCAACCCCTGGTCGAGAGGCCTCTTCCAAGATAGACGGATAGACATCATCCTCGGAGACGCCTATGAGGTCGTCCCCTCCCTACCAGAAGCCCGATTCGACTACATCATCCACGACCCACCCCGATTCGCATTAGCTGGACACCTATACAGCGCCGAATTCTACCACAGCCTCCTAAGGGCTCTGAAGCCAGGTGGCCGCCTCTTCCACTACACCGGTGAGCCGGGCTCAAGGTATAGACGCATCGACCTCCGGAAAGGCGTTATGAGGAGGCTGAGGGAGGCCGGTTTCACGGATATACGCTATCATCGAGGTGTGATGGGCGTCACCTGTCGGAGGCCGAAGTAAGAGATTAATAGGAGCCCTACTCTCTATGGATTGGCGGCCGTGGTCCAGCCTGGTTAAGATGTCTGCCTGCCACGCAGAAGACCCGGGTTCGAATCCCGGCGGCCGCACCAA
>CAZGKJ010000117.1:0-2295 GCA_964525955.1 uncultured Candidatus Bathyarchaeia archaeon | reverse complement strand
GGAGCTCCTCGAGGGTGTGATAGACAGGGTGAAGGAGGAGGCAGACCTAATCAGGGTTATGGCCCTATAGGTGGAGGAGTTGGAGGAGCCCATAGCCACCGTCGAAGCCCTGAGAGATGGCAGGCTAATAGTCTGGTCGAGGGAGGAGAGCAGACGCCTCTACCGGCAGGGATACTATGGTAAGCCCCTCGGCGTATCAAAGCCCAAGGAGGACTTCGACGCCCCCCTAATCCTCGACCCCATAGAGGGCCTATACCTCCTCGAGAGAGGAATCATAAGGGTGAGGGATCCCGACGGAAGCGAGATGGACGCCGAGAGGCTGAGAGGTATCGCCAGGGAGACCATGGACCGCTTCGATGAGAAATACCTCATATACCGAGACCTAAGGGACCGAGGCTACATAGTGACTCCAGGGATAAAGTATGGATGCGACTTCGCAGTCTATCGATACGGACCTGGAATCGATCATGCACCCTACATCGTCGAGGTTCGAAGAGTTGATGAGGAGCTCTCAGCCTCAGAGATAGTTCGATCTGGGAGATTGGCGACGACGGTGAGGAAGACCTTCATCATCGCAGCCGTCGAGGGAAATAGGGTGAGATACCTCGGATTCGAGTGGTGGAAGCCCTAAATCTCCCTGCCTACCCCCCTCTCCTTAGCCAGCTTATAGACCTTGTAGGCTGTTCCAACATCCTGTATGGCGAGGCCTGTGGCCTTGAAGAGGGTTATCTCCTCATCCCTCTCCCTGCCAGGCTTCAGGCCTGCGACGATCTCACCCATCTCGGCGTAGACATCCTCCTCCCTTATGGCCCCCTCCCTCAGGGGTATGGCGAAGTCGCCGACGATGAAGGCCTGAGGCTTGAAGTCCACAACGATCTTATCGGCCCTCGTTAGGACGCTGGTCTCCAACTCCCTCTTAGCAGCCGTGTCGGCCCCTATCGCTGTGACGTGAACCCCGGGGCTGAGCATATCTCCGCTGAGGAAGGGCTTAGACGACGGTGTGCAGGTGACTATGATGTCCACATCCCTCACGGCGTCAGCCACCGAGTCGGCCTCCCTGATGTCGACGCCCGTCTTCTCAGTCATCTCCTCCACATATTGCCTCCTGGCGGAGGGGACGACGTCGTAGACCTTCACCTCCTCTATTGGTCTGACCTCACAGAGGCCGAGGAGCTGTGATCGACCCTGGACTCCGCAGCCTATGATGGCCGCCTTCCTGGAGTCTTCCCTGGAGAGGTACTTAGCTGCGACGGCTCCCGCAGCCCCTGTTCTCATGGCCGTTATGTAGGTGCCATCCATGATGGCGAGGGGCTCCCCCTTAGCTGGATCGTTGAGGATGATGCGGGCGATGACGGCTGGCAAACCATACTTCTTAGGATTGTCGGGGTGAACGGTCACCACCTTCAGGCCTGCGGCGTCCAGAGGCCTAATATAGGCTGGCATGGCGATGAGGACTCCGTTGTATCTCTCGAAGTGGAGGTAGACCCTTGGGGGCATCTCTATGTTGCCGAGGGCCATCTCCCTGAAGGCTGACTCCACCGCCTCTATGGCCCCCTTCATGTCGAGTAGGGACTCAACCTCCCTCTGTGTGAGATATAGGGTCATCTAAACACACCGAGAATTAGTTGGCCCTCGCATCCTTAACACTATCGCTCACTGGGTGAATCGCTCCCCCTCGACGAAGATCCTTGAAAGCTCGGCGTATAGCTCCGTGAAGCCCATATAGGTCTTCGACGATACCGGTATTGGGGAGAACTCCATCCCCAATCTGTTGATGATCTCCATCATATCCTGGCTGATTACCCTATCCATCTCCGAGACCTCCCTGCCGACGGCCTCCTGAAGCAGAGCTGGGTCCTCAGACCAGCGTTGAATCTCCTCCAGCTCTCCTTCGCTGAGGAGGTCTGCCTTCGAGAGTATCGGTATGAGGGGTAGCAGGAATCTGTTGGCTATGGCTGAGGCTATGAACATATTCATCACGTAGTTCAGGGGATTTCGGCAGTAGGTGGCGTCGAAGAGATAGATGATTCCCTTAGGCTCATCTGAGAGTCCCTCAGCGATCTTGACGCCGATATCCCTGAAGGCGAATAGCTCCATCTGTCCAGGGGTGTCGAGGATGACGAGGTCTGGGTCGAAGGATTCGATCTCCCTCGCCAACTTGTCGATGATCTCTATCATCATGTCGCAGGCGTAGACCAATCCCCCATTCGGCCCAAGGCCATAGCGCTCCATCACCTCCTCGACGGTTATGTAATCCCTCACATCCACATTCGCCGGATAGGGGACTATGATGGC
>CAZGKJ010000116.1:0-2303 GCA_964525955.1 uncultured Candidatus Bathyarchaeia archaeon | reverse complement strand
TCATTCTGTAAAGATTGCTCAATGCTATTGCTCTGTAATTTTTCAAAATATCTGGGTTTGCCAGGATTTCATTTGTTGTAACAACGTCAAAGTCAAGTCCAGCTGAATAAAGCAATCCTCTCAGCATAGCTCTATCTACCAGTTTGAAGTGAGAGTACACTTTCAAATTCTCTTTCCCTTTCCGATAATCAAAACAATTTGAGAAGGTATCATCTATCATCGCAAATTTGCTCTTTTTCAATCCTCCTTCTGAGGTTGAATGAAAAGCCTCTGCAGCAGCCCTTATCTGTTCATCAGTAAATTCGGGAAAGCCTTGAATCTTGTTCTCCCATAGAGCCATTCCGCTTCCTGTTTCCCTAGCAAATACGGCTCGCTTTTCTAATTCCTCTACATTATCCGGCGGAAGATCATGCCTGCTTTCCCATTTTATAAATGCTGCTTTTCCACGAGTTTCAAAGTATTTCACAAAAGCATACTTGCCCGCCTTATCCACAACATGCCATGTTTTGTGTATCCCAGGATTAATATGCACAATATCTACCTTAGGAGAAAAGAAATATTCATCATAATCCAGAGCCATCGAATTTATGAATAAGATACTACCTCCCCCTACCGATGGCGATGTCATGATGAGAACATGATCTGGATCTGCACTTTTTACAACTTCTATTAGATGATTTCTTGCCTTCCTTTTTTCTTCCAATCTGAATAGCTGCCAGTCGTAAAATTGCCTTCTTGAATCTCCCCCACTGTTTATCCAATCCACCATTTCAGTGGGATTGGTTATATCTGGCAGCGGCTTTGGCGGCTCCGCATTTTCGAAGTTTACCGAGAAGTTGTTCCATGCCTCTTGGAGAGATGAGACGTTGTGGTTGTACTTTTCTTTGAGCCACTCTCTGAATCTTTGCTTTGCAAAAGGGGAGTAATCAAACCAACCCTCCACATATGGGGCACCTGGATAATTGTCTTCGTTTGAGTATCCAAACTGCAATAGAAAACCAAGATATGCTGGATGATTTTTGTATCTATTAATTACTGCTTTGAGTGCCTCATCTTCATACTTTTGAAAACTGGGAACATTAAAACTCATCATTGGAACGATTTCTCCCTTATCACTTGTCTGGAGAAAATCTTCATAATTTGGGGTTAAGTCAAACCACCACTGTGGTGGTACATTGTGCCAAAAGAAAGGAATAATATAGACATTTTTTGATTTCGCATAGTCGAATATTTCGTCCAATTTCTTCCAGTCCATCAATTTACCAATATCTTCGGGTTCTGGAGAGGTTTCATGTTTTGTTGTATCCATGCGGTACCAACAGAGCATCACCGCAACATAACTATAGCCATATTTTGCAGCTTTGTCAATATATTCTATAACGTTTTGATATGCCTCATCGCTTTTGTATGGGTTAGAGGTTGTTCTAAGCCCAAGGATATCTAAAGGTTTATCGCCCACAAATAGGGTTGGATTTCCATCTACGATTTTGATGTAACTTTTTTGAGAATCGTTACAACTATCGTTGGCAGTAGACCCAGCCAAGCCATAGGGTATTACCAGCGCTATACATATTATTCCAATGATCAACTTTTTCATTTTCATCCACCTAGGTTAAATATTATAACATTTATCCTATCTTCTGCTTTGTTTCCTTCATTATCATATGCAACAACTTTTATCTCATATCTTCCTATAGCAAATTCATTCCATAACCATGAATATGGCATATCGTAATCAGTAAATTTCAAAACATCATCGATGTAGAACTCCACTCTTTCTATTCCACTCTCATCATACACATCTACTTCGATGGTCACCTTGCCCGCAACAAGCGTATTCCCAGAAATCGTCGGCATTACTTCCTTATCAAAAATGTAAAGATGCTTAGATGGCCTTTCGATTTTCAAGTAAGGTGGTATGCTTTCACCGCCAAATGAAATTTTGAGGGTTGCTTGCGCGTCGTTTGGCTGGAATTCTATCAGTAGAGTATCGGTGGAATTATCTCTTGTGAGCTTAAGAAAGGTTCCATTATCCAGAGAAACTGTATAATTGTCCCTATTGGATAGGTAAACCACAATCTTTGCACTAACATTTTTCTTCGTTTCAAGATAAAGGCTCAATGCATTGTTGCTCCATTTCTCATCCTTGAGAATTGCCCACTCCGCGGCGACAAAGGATGGATGTCTCTTGCATTTCGTGATACCAAAGAGGTAAGGTTCTCTCTCTATTAGATTTACTTCTACAGTAAGCTTACCATCTATGGGCTTAAGCTTTGAAATTGGCATCATGTTACTCCAGTCAT
>CAZGKJ010000115.1:0-2426 GCA_964525955.1 uncultured Candidatus Bathyarchaeia archaeon | reverse complement strand
GTTATGGCGGATGTTGGGTTTAGGCTTTCGCTGTTCGGAACCTCAACGTAGTCGTCTCCGTCAAAACTCAGGGCTTTGTTGAATCTTCCGTCGATCCAGCTGGGTCCGTTAAGCGTTCCATGATTGTTATGTTCGCTTTCGTCGAAGGCTTTGTTGCCTAACCCTTCATCGAAGTGCATGAGGAGAACGGTGTCGTCTCCAACCGGCCCTTTCGAGTCGACGAGCACCTCAAAGGTGTCGAGGTCGCTTTCCCGCTGGTGAACCCGGACTTCCATAACGTCTTCGAGGAACTGCGGAGGCCGTTTAGTGAAGGCTACGAAGTCGTAATGGGCTTTCTTGCCTTCTGCTTGACCAGAGTAGAGCCTGACCGCGGTTATGGTTCCCGTCGTTACCGATGAGAGATCGTAGATTTTAACTTCATAATCCGTTGGGGAGGATGCCCATCCTTGGACGTCCTTCCACGCTCCGTCGTAGACCGCTACGCGGTAGTCTTCGTCCCCCTTCAGGCAGACGACCAGATACGGGTATGTTGAGGCGTCTATGTTCAGGCCGGCCTTTTCGATGTAACCGTCCGTGTAGCCTGCTTGAACCGTTAGTGTTACGATGTCCCCGTCTTTGTTGATGTCGACTTGGGTCTGCGTCCAGCCCTCAGCGAAGCTATCATCCTCAAACCCTATGTCAGCCGGGTTGTGAACCATAACGCGGTAAAGCTCAGCCATTACGGGTTGTCCTCCTCCAAGACTATCGTGTAGTCTACGACGTTCTTGGCTCCGCGGGGATGGACGAAGACTACGCTTACGAGCCAGACGCTCTTAGGCGATGATTCGGAGCCGAAGCCTATCGTGTCGCTGTGGAAGTTGACCGGGCTGTTCTTCGTTGCAAACAGGTTTAGAATTGTGTCTCTGTCCGCGTAGCAGTTGGCTCCGCTCAACCTGCCCGTCAAGGTTATTCTTAGGCTTGAGGCTCCCATCCACTCCTTACTCGTGCCGAACTTCCGCAAGACCTCTTTTCGGGCGATCGTGTGCTCCCTTTCAAAGCGGATTTCAGGCTCAACCGGAAAAGTGAATGTGTCGAGTTTCGTAGCCATGCTCTTATCCCACCACCCTCAAGGCGAGTTTACGGGCCATTTTACGGGCGAGGTCTTCAGCCGCCCTGTCACGGTCGAAGGGTGAGCCTAAACTCTGCGTGGAGACCTCTATTCGGCCGATCGAGACCGTTACGGGTCTCTCAGACGTAACGGCCACTACAGGGTGGATCGGGGCTGAATGGATGATTGTAGGTGCGGCGGCTTTTTCTTCGACGTGACGAATCTCCCGGCGGATTAGCGTAGCAACCCTTAAGCCTTCAACCCTTCTGAGGCCTCGCTCGAACTCCCCTACAGCCTTAGCGGCGTCCTCGAACGACTTGACAAGCCCATAGCTGGGGGCCTCGCCGACGCTTTCGTGGAGGTCCTCGATTGCGCGTCTATACTCACGGGCATGGTGGAAAGCCGTCTCATAGCCCTCAGTCACGTAACGTGTTGTTATAGTCTCAGTTCTCTCTTTACGGAGCCTCTCAACCTTCTCGGCGGTCTCCCTCCGTTCAGTTAGGAGCCTCTCATATCGCCGTTTGACGATCACATACTCGTGGTAGAGCCTTTCGAGCGGCCTCATCCTCCCGAGTTCGGCCTGCAAGCCGATGAGCTCCCTCGTCTGCGACACGGTCTCGTTTAGGGTCTGGTTGTAGGCTTCCTGTTGCCGTTGAGCACTCAGCCATATAGCCGTAGCCGCCGTCACGGCCGCCGCCACGCCGAGAATAGCCCATCCCAACGGCCCAGACAAGGCGTGTGTGACCGCTAAGGCCTTGTTGTAGAGCCACTGAGCCGCGGTGGCCGCTGACACGGCTGTCGTCTTTGTGACTTCGGCGGCTGTCTCAGCCGCGGTCGCGACCGTGACGGCTCCCTTGAGGCCCTTGAGAGTCGTGTAGAGATTGGCTATGCTCTCCATCCCCGTTATTAGGTTTGGGATGATCGTGGCGGCCGTCGTTATGTACGCTGTTGCGAGGTCTTCATGAGCCTTTTTGAGGGCCATCTCCTTGTATGTGAGCATCTCTTCTTGGGCTCTGATCCTTTCCATTATCAACATGGCTTCGAGGCTGTCTGCTCCATACCGCTCTGTAACTTCGCTGAGGCGTTTACGGTACTCTGCCAAGGTTATCTCTGTCTCGTGGAGCTCCTTAGTTGCGCTTACGAGGGCCATCTGGGCGTCTCTTATGCGGGCGTAGTTGCTGTATAAAGCCATCCCAGACGTGACGACCCCGCTGAACCCTACGGCTATCTGCTTGACCGAGACCCTTAACTTCTCTGATTCACGTTGAACCTGCCTGAAGCCTTCAACAGCCTCAGATACGTCGGCTCTGATCTTGGCTGTTAGGACCTCTTCAGCCAC
>CAZGKJ010000114.1:2125-2446 GCA_964525955.1 uncultured Candidatus Bathyarchaeia archaeon | reverse complement strand
CCATTGTAGTGCTAATAGGTGATCTGGATGATGCTGGACCTAATCCTTCAGTTAAAAATCAGTTACTCAGAAAGTTCGATCTTGCCGTTAAAAGTGGCGTGGGACACTGTTATTATTGTCTTCAGAACAAGTAGCATCGAGGATACTTTCGAGGAACTTGACTCTATCATAGAGTATGCAGCGGAAAGAGGCATAGCGGTAATGCTTCATATAGTAATCAACTCAAAGAAATTTAGTGAAGTTATAAGAACAAGCGACGACGTTATTCCCGACTACACTAACAAAACACAATTAATATATGCTGTCAAACTATTAAAGAAA
>CAZGKJ010000114.1:0-2115 GCA_964525955.1 uncultured Candidatus Bathyarchaeia archaeon | reverse complement strand
AAATGAGTGAAGCTATTTCATTAGAAATTACTTCTAGCGCTTCCCTGAGCCTCACGACGTCTACGTCTAATCCAATAATGTGGGTGACTCTCGGACTAACTCTCTTCAATAACTCTATGTTCCTCCCAGTTCCACAACCTATGTCCAATACTACTCCTTCAAGCTTCCTGAGATAGCCCTTAGTGCTTGTTTTAAGGGGGTCACCTGCAACCACCAACAATTATCAGCTAAGATATTTTAACTATCCTTCAAGTTTTAGTATTACGGTATTGAGGCGATGTTTTTTTTCACCTAGCAAAAACCATCGAAGTCTTACTTGAGTAGTTCTCTAACAGACTATATGGAAACTTTCCAAGATAGCTTCATAAACATTAGTACTATTCTCTTAGACGTGAGCTAGGTAGGTGATGTTGGAGAAATGAAGATGGAGTTTGATGATATTGTCAAATATTATTCAAAACTCATTGTGCAAAAGGAAATAGCGGAGTACTCAAAGAGTAGATGGGTCGCTCTATACACCTCATCAGGCCTTTTCCTCCGTTACTGGAGTAAAACAGGGCCTCCGCTACGTATTTTTAACGAGGGAGATGTGAATAAGTTGCTAGAGAGGTTTAAGGGGTTGAAGCCAAGGACGTTCTACGCCTCTGTCAACGTTTACTTTAGAATTATGGAGAGAGATGACGTAAAGAGCCCTAATAACATCAAGTACGCTACTCCAATTTGGGATATCGATGGCTCATTAGAATGTTGGAATAGTATAGTTGATGTAGCCAGGATAATAGTTGAGAGGCTTGAAAGAGAAGGCGTCTCGAAGTCAGTATACCTCAAGTGGTCTGGAAGGGGAATACATGTTCAAGTCCACGAGAGAGCTTTCTCAAGAGACTTACTGTCGAAGTACAATCCCTTAGACATAGCGTATTCAGTCGTCGAGTACATAATTAAGGAGAGTTCACGTGAGATACTTGAAGTCGTTAAGAATGTCAAGAGTAAGGGAAGACAGTTGAAAGTTGAGAATCAGATTGATCTGAAAAGAGTGTTTACAGCTCCATTGTCACTTCATAAATCTCTAGATTATGCTGTTGTGTGCTTTAAACCAGACGAAATAGATGATTTTGCTCTTGAGTGGGCTAATCCAGCTACTTTGAAACATAATAGTAGTTGGAGAGAGTACGTTGAAGGAGAAGCCGACTCGCTTGCCCTTAAAGCTATGGAAAAGGTAGGGGGTTACTTCAAGAGAGTTGGAGGAATTAGAACAGTGCTGGAACCCGTAAAGCCGAGAGTCGTTAAGAGTTATAGAAGAGCTAAAGTCGGGAGGTTTCAGGTAATGAGTCTTCTTCAAGCCGCTAGGTACTATATCCTGACTGGGGACCTTGAAAAGGCAAAGTCATTTGGCCTCAATAGAGCGATATTCTATGCTTGGGCTAAGTATCACGGCAAGTACAGGATACGGGAGAGAAGGCTAACTGGTGTAGGGAGGGATGTTAAAACGGTAACTGAGGAGGGGAGGAAGTTAGTCTATGTAGGTGATGAGGGGGCGTTTATGTCCGAACGTGGGTGGTTCAAGATAGGAGATAAAGAACAGTTACCTGAAGACTATGATAGAGAAGTAATCGATAAAATAAACTCGGTAGTGCCTTATGAGCTAGCATGGAAGAAAGCGATAGAATACCTGCAGAAATTTCCTAAGAGCATTCTCTTAGATCAGCGGAAGTTCTACGAAGTGTATAAAAGAGTGAGAGATACCTTCTTCGAAGACATTATGGAAGAGTGAGTTCTTTTATCCTAGTACTTAGTCTATGCTTTATTCACTACTCTGAGAGATAGTTGAAGATCCTTACTACGAAGAAGCCTGTGGACTGCTAGATTACATGAAAGAAGTTCTGTACTGTTTATAAGCTAAGCCTTCTTATCGTTTCCTCAGGATTCTGATGATCTTCCTTATTGGTATGAATCTATCCGGGACTTCCTCCATATACCTAACGTAGACTTCACCAAACTTCCTCAACAATAAATCTTCCTCTTTAATGGCGTGAATACAATGTGATATCGTAAGCGAGATGGCTACGATTAGAGTTGGAATACTCCCAAAGGCTATAGCTATTCCGAAGAAGGCCA
>CAZGKJ010000113.1:0-2456 GCA_964525955.1 uncultured Candidatus Bathyarchaeia archaeon | reverse complement strand
TAATTCTTGAATAGTGTTGGATTTTCTGCTATGATGGATGGTACGTTTGGATGTAGTTTCTTTCCTGGTTTTAGACCTAGCATTATGAAGTATGCATAGATTGCAGCAGTTTGAATGTTGATGTAGTAGGTGTTTTGTTTCCTTTTGTCTCTAAGGATTTTAATTTTATAATTAAAAAGTCGATTGATGAGAGGAATTAGCTTTTCTATGTAGTTTTTGCGTCCGACTATTTGTATTCTGTAGTAGTATCCTCCCATTTTTCTTTTGGTTTTTGTTATTGCTCCGTCTCCAGCTATAACTCCAGCTAGATAAGCTATTTCCGAGTTTATTTCTGGTATTCGAATTTGTTTTCTCCTAGTGATTATGTAGTTTTCTTGAATTTTATGCCAAACTTTTAATTGATTTAAAATTTTTGATACTTTTTGGATTGTTTTTGTCATTTTAATCCTTTTCTGGTTTGTTTTTGAAAATATTAAGGTTTATTTTGTATTTAAATTCTGGTTTGGAGCCCCCGCCGGGATTCGAACCCGGGATCTTCAGCTTACAAGGCTGACGCCTTAACCAGCTAGGCTACGGGGGCATTATTACACAATGAAAGAAATTCATGATTTAAAATATTTTTTTCTTTTACGTTATAAAGTAGTTAGTGATTGAAAAATTTATACTGATCTTAGGGTTAAGTTTACTGGTAAAGAAAATTTGGAGGCAGTTTCTTGTTTTTCGTGAAATACTTTGAGGAAACTTTTGGAAAAATAATAGAAAATTTGATCAAAGAACTTGAGCGAGCAAATAATTTGCCCGCTTATATTCAAAATATAGGGTTAGCGTTATTGGGAATACTTATTCCGTTAGCGATAGCTATTTTGACGGAAATTTATCGGAAGAAAGGAAGACCAGAACAAGAACTTTCAGAACTAGATTTACGAGTAATGTTAGATGATGTTTTCAGAGTAAAGTGCTTACTTGCATATGCTCTGCTAATATTCGTGCCCCCTCTCTTTTGGGACATATCAAATGGGCTTTTTCGTTTTTTCGAAATACTTCTATCCGCTATTGGAATATGTATGACATTACGAACAATTTTGAGAGTGTGTGATTGGACAAAAGGAAATGTTTTCAAATACAGACTCTCCTATTTGAAGAATATTAAAAAACAAACTGATTTAGAAACAGCTTGGGAATCTGTCTGGAAAAGCAAAAATGTTGATGTTAACAATGAATTACAATTCTTTAAGATATTTTCTTTGCTCATTGACGATATGAAAGCGGAAGACAAAAATCTTGCGACAGTAGCTAGACTTCTGCATGATTTCTCTAATTTTATTAATAATCGTTCTTCTCTATTTCTAATTGCTTCTAACGAGGTTTTTCCCAAAATTTTGAATTGGAATTTCATAGCATGGAAAAAGGAACACGAATATCTAAGTAAACAGGAGAAGGATACGCTACGTACATGGATGTATTGGTCTGAAATTTCAAGACACTTATGTTCGATAATAGTATATGCAGAAAAACGTGCTCTTGAAGAAGAATACATGATCTGCCTGTTTCTGAAATATTTTCAAGAACACGTAAATATTCACGAAAATACCGAGGTTAAATACATTGAATATTTACTTGGCACCTTTTGTGACACTTTTTTTGAAAACATACTGGCCCCTTCTGAGCGTTTTGCTTGGGAATGCTTTCCTGATGAATGGAAGATAACTAAAGGAAACGTGATGGACAGAAATAACATCGTAGTAAAGATCACATTTAGATCATTTTGTCAGTGGGCAAGTAGAAGAATAAGTGAAATCGAAGAACATTATGACCGAAAATTAAACGATATAATATATGACCTTTTCCCTGAAGTAGATCCCCCAACATGGGCAGCAATTTTGATCTTCGTTCTTTCTCCTTACGCTCCTGAGAACCGTGTTAAATTAGCTATAGAGCGAAACTGGACATTCGGGGGCTTCTCAAGGATTAGAATCCTTTCCGGGGATTCGCTGGCCGAGGCTGAAGATAAGATTAAAGCACAAGAGTTGGCTGAAATTCAAAATGCTTATGAATTAGCCATCTTGCTTTTTCCTAATCACTTTTCAAAGGAGTTACTACTCAAGTATATCGAAGATACAAATAAACTAAAATATCCTGATAATTCTCTGGAAGAGCGAAAAAGGTTGAGGTTACTTAAGATTTTTCAGGATATACTAAACATTTTACCTCAAAATGATTAACTGATTTCTTTTCGATTATTTGTATTCGCCTAGACGGGAAAGCCGCAGGTCGCGGGTTCAAATCCCGCCCGGGGCTCCATATTTGCGGTATGGTGAAGCGATAAAATGGCTAGTTAGCTCATGCAATTTTTTTAAGCTTGATTGGTTGGTTTTAGAAGTTGAATATGCTTAAAAGTATGGATTATGAACTTGAGGGTTCTCAATGATGCTTTCGATTTTATTCTGTTATTTTGC
>CAZGKJ010000112.1:0-2460 GCA_964525955.1 uncultured Candidatus Bathyarchaeia archaeon | reverse complement strand
GCCAGTTCACTATGGGCGTAGTCCTCGTCGGCTCCTCATCTCCGAGGGGTAGCATCAACACGCCTTAGGCTGAGGCTACAGATTAATCTTTACAGGATGGGTGTCAACAGCCTATAGGCGATGCCTCCGAGGAGGAGTGCAAACCCCACCTCGGTTAGGGTGATTATCGACGCCCTCTTCAAGCCGAGCTCCCTGATGAGAACCGCTATGGTGGCGATGCAGGGGATGTAGATCATCACGACGAGGGAGTAGACATACATCTGGATCGGCGTCATAACCGCTGAGAAGTCGCTGGTTCCGAAGAGGGAGGCAAGCATAACCAGGGCCAACTCCTTGCGTAGCAGGCCGAAGATGAGGGTCACCCCCGTCTCAAGGGGGAGTCCCAGCCACCAGACCGTCACCGGCCTCAAGGCGTCGACGACGATGGGCAGCCAACCCATTATGGCTGAGAGATAGATGATGAAGTTTCCCAGGATCATTATTGGGAAGGCCTTGAGGACGAAGTCCCTGAGCTTAAACCAGGTCTTGCTCAGCGTCACCCTCGCCGTGGGCCATCGATATGGCGGCATCTCCATTATAAGGCCCAGAGGCTCCCCTGGAATCACCTTGAAGGCGGCTCTGCCGAGGGCGAAGATGATGATGAGATCCAAGGCATAGAGGGTGAGGGCCCACTGGAAGCCTATGTATCTTGAGACGAGGCCCATGATTACGACGCCTCTGGCTGCGCAGGGTATGAGGCTGGCTGCGAAGGCGCAGAGGATGCGTTCACGCTCCGTCTCCATTATCCTGCAGCTGAGCATCGCTGGGACGTTGCAGCCGAAGCCGAGGATGAGGGGTATGAATCCCTTACCGTGAAGCCCGATCTTATGCATCGCAGAATCCATCAGGTATGCTATGCGTGCGAGGTAGCCTGAATCCTCGAGGAGGGAGAGGGCGATGTAGAAGGGTATGATGTAGGGGAGGGCTATTGTGACTCCGGCGGCTACCCCCTCTACTATGCCGCTCCAAAGGAGCTCTGAGAGGGGGCCTGACCCGATATATGCGACGTATAGGTCTCTAAGCCATTCAAAGCCCGACTCGATGAGCTGTGATAGATAGTCTCCGAGGGAGAAGACGCCGTAGAAGATGGCGAGGACGACGAGGAGCATGATGCCGTATCCCCATATGGGGTGAACCGTCAACTCCTCCAGCTTCTCGCTGAGCCTCCTCTTAGGAGGCTTCAGGGTTATGACCTCAAAGGCGATCCCGCTGGCTATGGCGTAGCGCTCCGAGGCTATGACGCTTGAGGCGTCGTGGCCATGTATCTCCTCGATCTCCTTCCTAAGCCTCTCAACCTCGCCTCTAAGGTAAGGCCTCATCCTGTAGATGATGCGCTCTATCTCCTCATCTCCCTCCAGCAGCTTTATGGCAATCCATCTACGTGGATAGGGGGTTTCAACGCCGAGTAGCAGCCCTGTCAGCTCCCTTATCCTCTCCTCCACCTCCGAGCCATAGGTGGGAGGCTTGACGGGTTCACCCCTCTCAGCGGTCTCGACGACTCGGCGCATAAGCTCCGTGAGGCCTACCCCCCTCGTCGCGATCATCGGAACAACGGGGACGCCGAGGAGCTCCGACAGTTTCTCAACGTCTATGTCCATCCCCTTATCCTCAGCTATATCCATCATGTTTAGGGCTACAACCATCCTCGGCTCCAGCTCCATGAGCTGAAGCGTGAAGAAGAGGTTCCGCTCCAGCGTTGAGGCGTCGACGATGTTCACGATGACATCCGGCTGCTCCACGGCGATATACTCCCTGCTGATCAGCTCCTCAAGGGAGTATGTTGAGAGGCTGTAGATGCCCGGCAAGTCGATGACGTCGATTATGTAGCCTTCGAAGCGCAGCGTCCCCTCAGCCTTCTCAACGGTCTTCCCAGGCCAGTTCCCGATGTGTTGATGGAGTCCCGTAAGCTGATTGAAGATGACGGATTTACCCACGTTGGCGTTTCCAGCTAAGGCGATCCTCAGCCTCCTCTCTCCCAACCTCTCCTACGCCTCCATCTATAGGGGCCGTAGGGCGGTAGCTCGACGTAGACGTTGCCGGCCAGCCCCCTTCCAAGGGCGAGGGTTGAACCCCTCACCTCGATCTCAAGGGGTCCATGGAAGGGAGCTGCGTTGACAACCCTGATCCTCGCCCCCTTCGTTAAGCCCATATCCAGCAGCCTCTGCCTCGCCCTCCTGCCGCCCCTGACGAAGGCGACAACCCCCTCCTCCCCCGGCTTCAGGTTTGAGAGCTGGGTGAGAAGCCTCGACTCCTCGAAGGAGGCTGTCTCACATTCATCGCAGCTCTCCACCTCCAGGGTGCATGGGGGTATCGGCTTGTCATCTGGACATTTGGTCGGCCTCTTCAGGGCTCTGCAGAGGGCTGCGGCCGCCTCATCTGATAGTCCATGCTCCAATCTGCAGGCCTCCTCATGCACCTTCT
>CAZGKJ010000111.1:1314-2487 GCA_964525955.1 uncultured Candidatus Bathyarchaeia archaeon | reverse complement strand
TATTTACCAGCGCCTCTTCCAACGTCTTTCCCTGGCTTACACAGCCGGGGATGGCCGGACATTCTGCCACATACCACCCCTCTTCGTCCTGATAGACGGTTACCGGCAGCTTCATATTAACCTCCGATTTGGATATAACGCCTTCCATACCTTCCAATTCGCATAGTCCCTACGGTTACCGTTTGTCTTTTCTCACCACCCCCAGGGGCACAGCACGCTGTGCCCCTACTGGGCGATTACGAGAGTCGCCCCTGCTTCAGCCTCAACCGACATATGATACACATAATGATACTGTATCTTCTCGCTCACTTTCTCCTGCTTCCTGTTTCCTTTCCCCTGTCTCCTTATAATCAATACGCCCCTTCACTCTTCAGCACCTTCCAGACCGTCTTTATCAGTATGATGATGTCCATCCATATGGACCAGTGATCTATGTAGAACATGTCCATCCTCACCCGTTCATCGTAGCTTGTTTCCTGCCTTCCACTTACCTGCCAGAACCCTGTGATGCCCGGCCTCACGCTGAGCCTCTTCTCCGCGTACTCCCCGTACCTATCTATCTCCGACCTCACCGCCATCCTCGGCCCCACGAGGCTCATCTGGCCTTTCAAAACGTTCAAAAACTGGGGAAGTTCGTCTATGCTGTATTTCCTTATGAACCTTCCGACCCTGGTGAGCCTGGGGTCGTCCTTAAGCTTGTAGTTCTCCTCGAACGCCCTCTTAAGTTCGGGGTTCCTCTCTAATATTTCGTCGGCGTCCACCTTCATGGACCTGAACTTGAACGCATCGAACTCCTTCCCTCCCTTCCCGACTACCCTCCTGCGGTATATGACCGGTCCTCCGTCCTCAAGTTTTATGAGGAGGGCGAGCAGTGGATACACGATGACCAGAGCTAAGAACCCCAAAGAAGCACCTGCAAGGTCGAGGGAGCGTTTGAGGACCAGATTCAGCCCCTTCTCGAAGGGTCCCGCCTCAGAGGCCTCTATGGTCAGAAGTCCCGTAAATTCGTCCACAGATATCCTCTGATTTACTATACTGAACTCGTCCGATAGGATGTTCACAGCAAGCCTATGGTTATGGCATATGCGTATAAGTTCCGAGACCCTTTCATATGGAAGCCCCGACGGAACTATGAACACCCTCTGGACACCGTATCTTTCTATCACTCTTTCT
>CAZGKJ010000111.1:0-1304 GCA_964525955.1 uncultured Candidatus Bathyarchaeia archaeon | reverse complement strand
TTTCTATATCGTCTAAGGACCCCAGGCTTGGGATTTCACGGATTGGCGATGGGTTACCTTCCGCTATGGCACCGACGTACTCGAAACGTGAATGTCTCTGTATCGCCAACCGATCCCTTAAGGCCTTGGCTCCTTCCCCTTTTCCCACTATCAAAACCCTCTGTCTCAGGTATCCCCTCCTCCAGAGGGCCTTATAGACCTCCCTGAGGCCCAACCTCAAGGACGGCAATATAAAGAGGGAGATAATCCACCAGGAGAGCATAACATATCGGGAAAATACCTTCCCTTTAAATACCATGAAAGTCATGACGAAGGTGACGGAGAAGGCAAGACATACGGCCTTTACCACTATCTCAAGCTCCCTTTCTGACCTTCTGTCCTCTACAGGCTTATAACCGTCCAGAAGGTGCATACTGGCGACCAGGAAGAACAGGAGGAAGAACAGGAGGGGGATGTAATCCGAGACCCGCGCACCTGCTAAGAAGCCCCGGGTGGAGATCAGGTAAGCTAAGGGGAAGGCTGTTGAAACACTGAGTAGATCTATCATTAGGAGTAGAAATTTTTTCCTCCAGAATCCACCCAAAAGCCAAAGCAAGGTTTTACTCATGATCGCTCCTTCCCAACTTCTCCCAGGTAACCTCTGTCTTTCTTGAGATAAATCGAACCAAAGCCGAAAGAAAAGAAAAGTTCATATATCCAAAATAGAAACATATTCTACATAGCTTTCTCTTACATCCCAAGATAGCTAAGGCTCCGATAGCATAGACGAACAGAAGCGAAGCGAAGGAGAAGTGATAGACTGTGAAGCCAGCATTGCCGAAAGTCAGAAAGCCAGACGATAGAACTATTCCTAATATAGAGAAAGGAATTATAAACCGTAGAAGCTTATGGGACCATAATTGCCACCATACTGGACTTTTAAACGGTATTAAAAGTTTCCAGAGGCTGGCCATCCATTCCAATCCCCCGGAAAGGGTTCTTATCTTCCTCCTGTATTCTCTCCAGAGGGAGGAGGAAGATGTTTCCCATGCCCTCGCCTTAGGTTCATAGATGAGCCTGTATCCTTTAGATATCACATACATAGATATCATCCCATCGTCTGCATATCCCCTATTAGGGTCTGGAAAGCAATACAACTCCTTCCTGAGAGCATATATAGAACCGTCCGCTCCCATGCAGGAGTGTATTAAGCTCTCCCTGGATTTCAAAAAATTCTCGTACTTCCAGTAAAATTCTTCAGCTTCTTTGTTCTCGTCCTTCCCATATATAACCTTTCTCCCTGCTACACATCCCACCTTCTCGTC
>CAZGKJ010000110.1:0-2503 GCA_964525955.1 uncultured Candidatus Bathyarchaeia archaeon | reverse complement strand
AGCCCAGCCGAGGTCTTCTGGTCTGAGGTCTTCGAAGCTGGTTATGACCTCGGCTCCCGTAGCTCGTGCCAGCTTCTCCATGTCGCTCTCCTTCACCCTTCTAACGGCCAGTATTCCCTCCTTCGCCAGTAGATATTGGGCTATGTCGTCGATCCCCTTCTGGCAGAAGAGGACGTTTGCCCCAGCCTCCTTCACCTTCACAACCATCTTCCTCAGCATCTCGGTCTCCTGGTCGAGGAATGCCTTGATGGCCTCCGGCTTCCTAATCCTTATCTGGGCGTCGAACTCGGTCTTCTCTATCTCCATGGGTGCGTTCACCAGAGCTATCCTGGCGTCCTCAACCCTCTTCGGCATCGCAGGGTGGACGACCTCCTTCTCTAAGACGACGCCCCTGATCAGCTCCGTCTCCCTCAGGCTTCGCCCCTCCTTCTTCACTATCTGGATGTTATCCTTATCTACGTAGTTCCGCTCACCCCGTTTCTCGACGATCTGCTTAACGGCGTCGATGGCTATCTCAGCCAAATGCTCGGCGGCATCTCCCAACGCCTTACTGCCCATCGATGTCAGGGCCACCTTCTTCAGGAGCTCCCTATCCTCTGGGTTGACTTCCATGGCGATCTCGTCGAGGAGCTCCAGGGCCTTCTCAGCCGCCTTTCTGTAGCCGCTGACGATGATCGTCGGATGTATATCATCGTCGAGGAGCTCCTGAGCCTTCCGTAGAAGCTCCCCTGTGAGGATTGTGGCCGTCGTCGTCCCGTCGCCAACCATATCCTCCTGGGTTTTAGCCGCCTCCTTGATCATCTTCCCTATTGGATGTTCAAGCTCCATCTCCTCCAGCACAGTTGCGCCATCGTTGGTCACCGTTATGTCCCCCAGGCTGTCGACGAGCATCTTATCCATACCCCGTGGGCCGAGAGCAGTCTTCAGGGCCTCGGCCACCACGACGGCTACGGCGATATTCCTACGCCTCGCCTCCCTCCCACGGCTCCTCTGGGTTCCCTCCTTCAGGATCAGGATTGGTTGACCCGTTGCGAGATAAGCCATCACACCTCACCTCCCTAAAGCTCTGGGGGCTTCCACTCGGGTTTCTCCTCCTCCCCCTCCTCCTTCTTAGGAGGCTTCATACGTTCAGCCGCTATGACGTCGTCGATCTTCAGTATCATCGCCGCAGCCTCCGTCGCCGACTTGACGATCTGCTTCTTCACAGACAGCGGCTCAAAGACCTCCAACTCCTCCATGTCGCCGACACAGCTCTCAAGGACGTTGACGCCGATCCACATCTCACCCTTCTCATGCTTAGCCTTTATCTCGCTGAGCACATCGATGGGGTCTAGACCGGCGTTCTCAGCCAGCGTTGAGGGGATTACCTCAAAGGCCTCAGCGAACCTCTCAAAGGCCATCTGCTCACGACCCGGCAACCCTACGGCTGCCTCCCTCACAGCCCTAGCGATCTCGATCTCTGGGGCGCCGCCCCCGGCTACGATCTTAGGCTCCTCGACGACATCCTTCACAACGGATAGGGCGTCGTGGATCGACCTCTCAGCCTCATCGACGATGCGCTCAGAGCCTCCTCTGATGAAGACTGCGACGGCCTTCGGGTTGCGGCATCCCTCCACGAAGACCATCTTGTCCTCACCGATCTTCCGCTCCTCAACAACCTTAGCCCACCCCAGGTCTTTGGGGGTGAGGTCTTCGAGGTTGGTGACTATGCGCCCCTCAGTTGCCTTGGCCAGCTTCTCCATGTCTGAGGACTTAACCTGCTTCACAGCCATGATTCCATGCCTGGCGAGGAAGTGGGCCGCCACGTCGTCGATCCCCTTCTGGCAGAAGAGGACGTTTGCCCCAACCTCCCTGAGGCGTTCAACCATCTCCCTGAGCAGGTTCTCCTCCTCCTTGATGAAGGCCTCCATCTGATCAGGTGTCTCTATGTGGAGCTTGGCGTCGAACTCCGTCTTCTTAACCTCGAAGGCACGCCTTATGAGCGCTATCCTGGCATCCTCCACCCGCTTAGGCATACGTGGATGGATGACCTCCTTATCGATGACGACGCCCTCTATGAGCCTCGTATCCATCAGCGACTCCCCAGGCTTCTTCTCCACCATTATGTCGTCGAGGTCAACCTTGTATCGGTCTCCAATCTTCCTAGCGACGTGGAGGACGGCGTCGACGACGATTTCGGCGAGATGCTCCTTATTTGCTGAGACCAATTTGCTCGCCATGGAGGTCATCGCCACCTTTCGTAGATACTCCCTATCCGTCGGATCAACCTCGATGGCGATCTCCTCCAACCTCTTCAACGCCACCTCCTCCGCCTTCCGATAGCCGTCGATGATGACCGTCGGGTGAACCTGCTTATCCATAAGCTCCCTAGCCCTCTTCAGTAGCTCACCGGCGATGACGACCGCCGATGTGGTTCCGTCTCCGACCTCCTGATCCTGAGCCTTTGCGACCTCAACCATCATCTTCGCAGCCGGATGCTGGACATCCATCTCATCGAGGATCG
>CAZGKJ010000109.1:0-2565 GCA_964525955.1 uncultured Candidatus Bathyarchaeia archaeon | reverse complement strand
AGTCGCAAATATAATCGTCAACTACGAGATACCGTGGAGCCTCATAAAGCTCGAGCAGAGGCTCGGCAGAGTCTGGAGGCTGGGGCAGAAACACGAAGTTGAAGCGTACACCTTCTTCATGAATAACATCGCGGACGTCGCAGCCCTGAACAGGATGTACGCAAAGCTTCTAAACCTTAAGAGGGCCGAGTTGAAGCCTAAACCGGTTACGGGGGAGAAGATAATCCTCTACCTGTCAGCTGAAGCCGCCGACCTACAGAGGATTCCGCCTCCAATAGCCGTTGAGGAGGAGAAGGGAAAGAGGAAGATCGTCAAGGTTACGGAGGCGAGGGCCATACTGACGTATCTCCGTGAGGGGCCAAGCGGGCTTGAAAGGCTCGTCGCATCGATAATAGCCGCTAAGAAGGAACTCGAGAGCGAACTGGCCTCTAAGGGCGTCCTCAGAAAGGCGAGAACGAGGAGGGAGATCGAGGAGGTTATGGAGCAGACAGGCTTCAAGGATCCAAGGAGTCTCCTAGACTCCCTGAAGAAGCTTCTGGTAGCGTCCTCCGAGTATATAGGGCTTGAAGTTCTAAGCGAGGAGCCGTTGAGGGTTAGAAGAGGAAGGGAGATGCCTCTAACAGTGAAAACGATAAATGAGGTTTTCGGGCTCATGCCGAAAGGCTGGAGGGGGAGAGTTAAAGTAACAGCCATATCGAGCAGGGATGCTGAGGTCAGACTGGTTCCAGTAGTCATCCTCGACGGAAGAGACGGCGCCACACTATACAGGGAGGTCGTCGGCGTAGACACCTTGGACAGGAGGATTCTCAGGGGATCGGAGCTTCTAAACCTGATCTCAGACGCTTTAGAGGGGCTCTTGGCGGCTGAAGGGGAGGAGCTGATTGAGGAACCCCCGTTCAACCTCCAGTTAGAGGCTGCAAGGAAGGTGAGGGAGGCGATCTCAAACCTCCTCGCACCCTCAACCTTATACCTAGAGAGGCTCAGGAGAACCGGGCTTAGAAACCCCGAGAACGTGTGGCTGAGGCCCTCCGAGCTCAAAGTGAAGGTTGAGAAGCCGCTCGCAACGATAACGCTCATCAAGGCGGTTAGGGGGGAAGGAGCCCCGCCTGAACCGGAGATCTCCGAGGAGGAGAAGGAAGCAGTAGAGAAGGAAGCCGTTAGGATAGTTATGGAGATCGAGAGGGGTGAAGGCCGAATACCCAGCACCGTGCCTGAGAGGGAACACTACGACGTGAAGAGCGTGGATCCATCGACGGGTGAGGTTAGGAAGATAGAGGTTAAGGGTCATAAGGGCCTGGAGATTTACGGGGAATTGACGGATGACGAGGCGGAACTCGCGAGGAGGGAGCGGGACAAATACTGGCTCTACATAGTCTACGATATTGGAAGCGGGAAACCAAAGTATGTGAGGTTTAGAAACCCGATTGAAACGATGAACTGGAAGAAACTCAAGAGAGTGAAGACTGAAACCCGATACCTGTTCTGGCCGAGGAAGGGAGGGAAGAGCGGGGGTGAAGGTTGATGTTCTCTCCGGGGACAGGAGCATCGGAGGCAACTTCATCAGGATAACTGATCGGGATAAGAGCCTTGTTTTCGACCAGGGAATACGCTTCGACATAATGAGGCGGTACTACTCCTTCACGGTCTCTCCAACAAGCCTCGCGGAACTCAGAGGTTTAGGGGTTCTCCCAAAACCGGAATGGTACGTGAACGTCCAAGACATATACATAACGCATATGCATCTAGACCATCTAGGTGCACTCTCAAACATTCCCGGCGAAGCCACAGTGCATGTTCCAAGCGTCGAGACGTATGAGCTTATGGAGGAGAAGTGGAGGATGTCGCCGTCATGGCTCAACCTCATACCGCGAAAATACTACGTGAATTTTGAGGAGGTTGCACCTCTAGAGATCGACCGGAACGGTGTGGAGGCGATACCCGTCTCGCACAGCGCCTTCCCCGCATACGCGTATCTCTACCATGGAAGCGACGAGACAGTCCTCTATACAGGGGACTTCAGGGTTGAAAGCTACCTGAGCCGTGAAGAGTTTCAAGCCTTAACTGGAGGCCCAAGCCTCTTGGAATATTTCGATGAGAACAGGGATGTCAAGGTTGACCTCCTCATAATCGAGGGGACGAACATCGGCTCAAGCAGAACTCCCCTAAGCCCTGAAGAGGCTACGGCGATACATGGGAGGATCATGGAGAACAGCGGGGTTTTAATCGCCACCCTCCACAGCCTCGACGTCGAGTATGCAGTGATGCTGGCGAAAATGGCTGAAGATCTTGGCAGAAACCTCTACTCAACCTCGCCTGAAACCGTTGTGCTCTTAGAGAGTGTTCCAGGAATCTCCGTGAAGCCGCATCCCATAGAAGAGTACGTGAAGACCATATCCGTGGAGGAGCCAACGCCTTTAGAATCGGTTGAGCCAAACTCGATAATATTAACTTCCTATCGCAACGTGATCGACCTACTCAGGGAAATGAATGCCGACGCTTTGAGGGATGCAATTGTGGTCATATCCGAGCCTGAGCCGGCATCCGAAGAGATGACCGAATACGATG
>CAZGKJ010000108.1:0-2583 GCA_964525955.1 uncultured Candidatus Bathyarchaeia archaeon | reverse complement strand
TAGGTTCCCTCAGCCAGTATGTCTCCTATACCCTCACGCCTCGCGATCATGTGGGCCAACCTGTCGAAGGCCTCTATGTCTCCCCACTCAAGTTTGAAGCCTAAATCCTCCTCTGTTAGGATTCCCCGCTGATATAGCTCTGCGGCGAAGGCCATTGTGTTCCCGATGTTGATGCCTGAATGGCCGAGGTTGTCGATGACGGCGCTGAGGTGAACCACATCCTCAGGGTCGAAGATTCCGAGATTCGGCCCGAGATAGGCTTCAAGCTCATAGTCAGGCATGTCTGTTATGTCCCCCTTCCACTTTCCGGTCTTTATGCAGCTAATCTTCATGCAGCTTGTTGTGCAGTTGAAGTCGGCGTAATAGGGTTTAACCCAGAACCTGAATTGGAAGTTTGGGCCTCCGAAGCGCCGCTCGTCATGCCACTCCTCCTGCCAATTCCGAACCGGCTCTGAGCTGGTGTCGGCAGCCACGTAGTAGCCGCCGTATCCTGTTCCCCATCTCCGCATCCTATCCCTCTTGATAAGCTCCCTGTGAACCTCCCTCCATAGAATCTTGAAGGTCTCGGGGGCCGCCACCTCGGGGAGGGGGCCATAGCCCTTAGCCACTATGGCCTTTAGGTTCTTAGACCCCATGACGGCGCCGTAGCCTCCATATCCGGCGGCGTGGAAGAGCTTCGTCATAACAGCCGCATTCCTAACCCTGTTCTCGCCTGCAGGCCCTATGTAGAGGATTCCAGGCTCCCTTTGAGGCCCCCTACGAGACCTCTGGAGCTCCTCCCTAACCTCCCTGTTCAGAAGCCTAATAGTCTCCTCACCGGTCTTACCCCAGAGATGGCCTGCATCCCTGATGTCACATCCCTCATCGGTGATCAATAGATAAACCGGCTTCTCAGCTCGGCCTGAGACTATGACGCCGTCGTAGCCTGCTGCCTTGAGCTCCATGGCGAACTCCGTGCTCGCCGTGGAGCCGACGACGCCGTTGCTGAGAGGAGACTTACCTGAGACGCATACCCTCGAGCCTGGGTAGAAGGCCGTCAGGGGGCCTGTGAGGGCGATGAGTAGGTTCTCAGGGCCGAGGGGGTTGACCTCACTCCAGTGGTCTCCAAGGCGATCCCAGAGTATCTTGGCTGCGAGTCCTCTTCCACCGAAGAAGTCCTCTAGGGTTTTCCATGGGAGCTCCAGCTCCCTTATCCGCCCCTCGGTGAGATCTACGTCTAGAATCTTACCCGTATATCCCCTCGGCATCAGATCACCTCCAAGCCCTTCTCCCCGTAGAGGTTGACTGCTATATCCTGAGCGACCTCCAGCGGGGGTCTGGCGAAGAGCTTTCTGTTGACGTTCACCTCCTCCTCCACGGCGTAGATGGCCCTATAGCCTGCCTCAACGCAGACCTTCACGCATTCTGGGTCTCCGCCGCAGAGGTCGCAGATGACTGCCTTACCGTCGCCTGGGTGGAGGTAGGGAACCTGCCCAGGGCAGGCCTCTATGCAGGCTTCGCAGCCTGTACACTTTTCCCTGTCGACGAGCACGGCCTTCGTCTTCTCATCAACCCTTAGGGCCTCGACGGGGCAGGCCTCAACGCAGGGATAGTCATCACACTGGGCGCAGAGGTGTATGACCTCGACTCCTGGGAAGGGCATGAATATCCTGATCCTCGAGGCCTCAGGCCAGATTCGTCCCTCGTGGTGTAGGCTGCAGGCGATCTCACATCTTCGGCATCCGGTGCATCGAAGGTGATCCCTAACTATCCAGACCGTTCTCTCCAAGAAGGGACACCTAAGCTATGGTCTCCCCTATCGGGTTAAATCTATCGGATTCACCTTTTTAAGCCTCCTCGAGTTATGGGTGTGGGGTTGCGCCTTGTCTAAGGCCTGGATGAGGGGTGTCGTTAAGGCTGTCTTCTACTCGGCCCTCGTCGTCGCAGCGGTGCTCCTCCTCGACTGGCTCTTCGGCGAGGTGGAGCTCCTATCACCCCTGGCGGCCTACTCCAGCTACATAGATGCGGCCCTCATCTTGATCCTTGGATATAAGGCTGTGAGCTCCATCGCTGAGGCCGTCTACCTCTCAGCCATCGAGGTCTCAGACATCGGAACAGCTGGATCGCTGAGGGCGATCACCAGGATAGCCGGCGTAGCGGTGCTTTTGTCGACGCTGACATCGGTCTTCAACGTCAATCCCTCAGCTGCGATAACCATAGGCTCCTTCTCAGGCCTCGTCGTCGGCTTCGCAACCCAGAATGTGTTGACCCAAGCGGTCTCGGGGATTTTCCTCGCCATCGCCAGGCCCTTCAGGATCGGGGATCACGTCATCATCTACAATCGATCAGCTGGTGATCCCCGTGAGGGTGTCGTCGAGGATATAGGCATCATGCATACGGCCATAAGGTGTGCGGATGGCTCGACGAGGGTGTTGATCCCAAATAACATCGTCTTCAACGCCATCATCATTCGGAAGGGTGAGGGCTGATCGGAAACCCTATTCGCCGAGGAGTCTAATTAGGGGGATGAACCTCCTAAGGGAGCTTGGTAGACAGCTTCTAAATCAGCTCAGGCTTCAGAGCTATCCCCTCGCCATAAAGCTG
>CAZGKJ010000107.1:0-2605 GCA_964525955.1 uncultured Candidatus Bathyarchaeia archaeon | reverse complement strand
GAAAATAAACATCTGTGGTGTTGCCTGCGAGTATTTCATCCGAAGGAACTATCCAAAAATCTTCCATTCCGACCCTTCCTTTCTTCTTGCCCTTCTCCGAACCGCCCGTCTGCTTCTCAGCGGAAGGAGCATTGACGGTTGTGGCAGGCATCTTCTCTCTAATCTCTACATCGCTCACATAAATCTGTTCATTTTTCCTTCTCTCGCTCCTTGCTCGCATACGCTTTGCCCTTCCGCTTCGGTGGCGGTTAAGCTGGCGGTTAAGCAAATAAATCAGTCGCATTCGTTTGCTTCTTCTTCCTTTTCCTTCCCACCGCTCTCAATCAATTTCCGAACGCTTCTTACCGCCTCATCAACAGTAAGCGGAAGAGGATTCAAACCGAGTTTCAGTGCGAATTCAACAAATGGAGGGGCATCAAGCCCATTCTTGCGGAGCAGTTCAACATTCGTCAGGATTTCTCTCGTCTTTCCTACTGCGACGACATGCTTGTTCAGCAGATAAACCCTGTCTGCAATCAGCGGAACAACAGAAATGTCGTGTGCAGTCACGACAATTGTTACGATGTGCTATGACTTTCGGTATTATTTTGTTTATCAAATTTGAGAAAGGTGTGTCGGCGTGTGCGAAAGCGGAGCTTAAGCGGAGGTGCGAAAAGTTTAACTAATGCGGGATGTCACCGAAAGCGAGGGGATGAAAGCCCAGCAAATTATCTATAAATTTGAAGACACATTTATCTGTTGGGGACGCCTCTATGACGGATGTCTCAAGTGGTTCCGTGCTGGAGTTCCCCAATGCTGTGAAGGCACGGTCGGGAAAGCTCCTTCCGTAAGGGGGGAGTAGTTCACGGGAAAATTTCGCTTAACATCCGTTGGATGATGCGAAGTTTCGTTATTTTCGTTATTTTGTTTTGATTGCTCTTTTTCAGTTAAGCGAAGCAAGCAGGACAGGATTTTCGGCGTTAGCCCGAAGGGTGGCTCAAAAATTTTGGGCAACGTTTTGCGGATAAAAGAAGTTGATGCGTAGCATCAATTTGGGCGAAGCGTAGCGAAGTCTTTTATCCGCTGTTGTGTGACCCGTAAGGGCGAATTGCGAAGCGATTTGAGTTGCGAGCCCGCTATTAGAATTTTGTTTTATTTCCACCACACAATGTACCATTTACCATTGTTCATTGCAATAAACACCAGTTTTCCATTGACCGCAATAGGCATTCCAGCTTCATCATACCTATTGCTTTCTTTACCGTCATATACGATAAATTCTTTATCCCCTTTCTTTGCCACATAAGCTAACTTTCCGTTTATTTCTTTGGGTTGTGAGACATCGTCATACTCCTTACCGATTTCTTTACCGTCATATATGATAAATCGTTTATTCCCTTCTCTTGCCAGATAAGCTAACTTTCCGCTGATATCGGTAGGGAACATAACTTCATCATACCTCTTGCCTTCTTTACCGTCGTAGACGATAAATTCTTTACCACCTTCTTTTGCCACATAAGCTAACTTTCCGTTTACCTCCACCGGGTATCCAGCAAAATCATATCTCTTTCCAATTTCTTTGCCGTCATATACGATAAAATTCTTCCCTCCTTCTACTACTTGATAAGCTAACTTTCCATTGACTTCGACAAGTCCACGAATATTATTCTTCAGTTCCTGCTCTATAACCTCTGCTTTTGGTTTAATAGAAGGAATAGTGGTTGTGTTCGTTTCCTTCGGAGTCTCTTCAATACAACAAGAGAAGAGCAGAGCTACAATTACTGAAACCAATGCCAGATAAATTTTTATATTGTTGAATTTAGTCATTTGTATCATCCTCAGTATATTATTGTCTCTTTTTATATTTATCCTATATTCCGCAGGTGTGTACAAAAAGGAAAATATTTCTCCATTTGTATAATATAAGGTGAGTTTTACCGAGCTTAACAACGGTTATTAATCGTTAAGTATATTAATTTATCTTTTAAGGATAAACTGCGGAATGTGGGTTTATCATTTTTTTCTTATTTCTTAACTTACTGTCTACTTTTAGGGGTGCACCCCAGGGGTGCACCCCATACTAATGCTGTTCATTTGTATCTTGTCAACTTTTATTAATGAAGCCCATGTTGCAAGGCCAAATTATTTCTCCTATGCAAATATTATAACAACGATCCATACAGATCATCCACTAAAAACCTGAGAGTATTATCTTGACTTTGTCAAATTACTGTTATGGCTATCTTGATATGAAACATGCCTTATACATCAATTGTTGTAACCATTTATCCTGTGGACAAAAAGATTTCCGCTTAAACCCTTACATTCGGGGTCAACGGGGCGGAGCCCCGTTACAGATAAAAAGAACAGTGTCAGGATGGCTTCAACACTGCCCGCTACAAATACCTGTTCCGTCTTCTTCACCATATCGGCAATAAATAAAAGCCCCCCGGCATAATTAACGTGAACCGATCGCTTTTCCTTCTCCCTGACCAGCTTGTACAGGTCTGAGATGCACTCCAATTCGCGCTCTATCGTCTTCACTGAGACCTCAAGCTTGTACTCTTCCCTCAGATAGCGCACCACATCTTTAAGGGTGGAACGGGGGTGATCCACGATATACTTC
>CAZGKJ010000106.1:0-2631 GCA_964525955.1 uncultured Candidatus Bathyarchaeia archaeon | reverse complement strand
GAGCAGATGAGAAACGTCTATAACACCTGTAGGCAGATCGCTGAGATAGCCCGTAGGGGCTATGAGATCGTCATCACCCATGGAAATGGCCCTCAGGTGGGGAATCTCGCCATACAGCAGGAGCAGGCTCAGCATCTGGTTCCGCCTCAGCCCCTCCACGTCCTCGGAGCCATGACCCAGGGGCAGATAGGATACATGATTCAGCAGGCTCTGAGGAACGTCCTCGGAGATGAGAGGCCGATAGTCACCATCGTCACCCAGGTCCTCGTAGATAGGAACGACCCCGACTTCCAGGACCCACATAAGCCGATAGGCCCCTTCTACACGGAGGAGGAGGCTAAGAGGCTGGAGAGGGAGAAGGGGTGGAGATTTAGACTCGTCCGCCCAGGGGCTGAGAAGCCCTGGAGGAGGGTTGTCCCCTCACCCCAGCCCCTCGGAATAGTGGAGGCCCCAGCCATAAAGAGGATGGTGGAGAGTGGAGCCATAGTCATCGCCTCCGGAGGCGGCGGAATCCCCGTTGTCAGAGGCGAGGATGGCAGCCTGGAGGGGGTCGACGCCGTCATCGACAAGGACCTCGCAGGGGAGAAGCTGGCGGAGGAGGTGGAGGCGGATGTGCTTTTGATCCTCACCGATGTGGAGGGGGCGATGCTCGACTATGGTAAGCCTACTCAGAGGATCATCAAGAGGATGACCCTCGAGGAGGCTAAGGCCTACATGGCTGAGGGGCAGTTCCCCCCTGGAAGCATGGGGCCGAAGGTGGAGGCCTGTATAAGGTTCCTGGAGCATGGAGGTGAGAGGGCCATCATAGCGTCGCTGAACCAGGCGATCGAGGCCCTGGAGGGCGGGGCCGGAACCCATGTGGTTGGGGGCTAACCGATAAATATCGAGATGGAGGAGAACTCATCGATGGAGATTCCCTGGGAGCTCCTCACCCCCGTCGCAGGCGAGGTTGGCATCGGAGCCATCGGGGGATTCCTCGTAGGCTATGCGCTGAAGAAGGTTGCCAAGATACTCGCCGTCATCCTCGGCCTCGGCTTCCTCGTCCTCCAATACCTCGCCTATAAGGGGATAATAGTCATCAACTATGAGGCCCTACAGGACTGGGTTCTACACCTATTGGGGATGACGGAGGGGGCTCAGAGCGTCGTCGTCGACGTCCTCAGCCACGTCCCCTTCGGAGCCAGCTTCGCCTTCGGCCTCTACATGGGCTTCAGGAAGGCCTGAGACAGACGCAGAGGAGACGCTCATAGAAGAGGGGTAGAACCTCGAGAACCTCAACCCCATAGCCTTTGAAAGCCTCCTCATCGAGGCCAGTCAGCGTCGAGTAGACAAGCAGTATTCCCCCATCCCCCCTCAGATATCTGGAGGCATCACGGAGGAAGCGTTCGATGACCTCCCCACCCCTCGGCCCACCAGCCCATGAAACCTCGTCGACGGCTCCCTCTGAGGGGAGGTATGGGGGGTTGAAGACGATCCAGTTGAAGAGGCCGAGAGGCCTGAAGGCTGAGAAGAGGTCTGCGATGAGGAGCTCCACCCTACGCCTCAAGCCGGCCGCCCTGAGATTCCTATCCGCCTCCCCCACGGCCTCCGGATCGATGTCGACGGCCACGACAAGCTCGACATCGGGCTTGGAGGCGGCTCCCAAGGCCTGGACGCCGCTCCCCGTCCCCATGTCCAGAACCAAACCCTCCACCAATCGCTCAACATACCTCAACAGTAGATGGGAGTCCTCAGCCGGCTGATAGACCAATCCATCCATATAGGGGTTTGAGAGGCATATTATCCATGCGCCTCCTCATCCTCGGCTCCGGCGGAGTCACCAATGGGCTGCTGTCCTCTCGATGCCGAGCGGCACGTCTAAATTCGGAGTTGATGAGAACTCGATCCTCCATCGCCGTTATGCTCAGCGACGATCGATACCTCCTCATAGACGCTCCCCAGACCTCCACCACCAGCTCTACAGGGCTGGCCTACACCCAGAGGGGCGTAGAAGCGTCATAGAGGCCGCATTACTCACCCACGGCCATGGAGACCACTACATAGGCATCTTCGAACTCTCAACCAGAGCCATCTTCTAGAACATAGAGAAATCCATACCGTAACAGGGGTTTTGCTCCAAAAGTTGTGGCAAAATTATGTACAAAAATTACAGCATAGTATCATGCACACATATTGTGTCCCAAATAGTGTTACGGTATGACGCCACAAGCCTTTGTCGTCATCTTGTCTAGAGCCTCAATTATGGATTCAAACTCCCCGGTAACACACCACCTATTTCTGAGTTGAGAGTCCACCGGTTTTCGCTTTCAGCCCTATCTCTTTTTTTCTTCTTCTAATTGTTGCTTAAAGTTTCAAGTGAGCTAAGGGGTCGACCTCATATACATATGGAATACCAAACCTTTTATGGTAGATGACTGACACAAAGTTGCCGAGCTTCAGATGATTCGCTAGCTCGTTTACTTTGGTGATGTGAAGAGAATAGATAAAATGAACGCCTGTGCCCTTAAATGCCTCGGGCAATGCTCCGGCTGTTGGTCCTACGAGGATGTTTAGTCCTTTGGATAGCTGTATGATTGTATCGATCGTAAAGTTCAGTAAGGTCATTCCAGTGATTATGTTTGTTCTGCATGT
>CAZGKJ010000105.1:0-2636 GCA_964525955.1 uncultured Candidatus Bathyarchaeia archaeon | reverse complement strand
TTGATCTGGTGCAAGTTCCGACGCCCTTCTTCTTACTGATCTCGTAGATTCTAACTGCTGTTGCCATGACCTCGATCGAAACCCAAGACCCATAAACATTATACACTTCTCATCCGATTCTCTCTGAGCTTAAAGCTTCACGGTGATACTCAAGTCTCATGGGAAAGGTGCCTATCTCTTCTCAAACTGTTTTTTATCATTCACCTTTTTCTTCTTTGTTCTGAAATTTTCATTGTATAGTTCTATGGCGTATCTGATTATCTCTTTTGCTTCTTCAGCTTCTTTCCAAGCCTTGAATCTAGCCCACTTTTTCGGTTCTAACCGCTTATAAGTCTCGAAGAATTCTTTTATCTCTCTTAATAGGTGTGGATGTAATGGGATTGCTTAGAAAAAATTGCTAGGATAATTTCTGATCTGGAATATGTTCAAAAGATTGATCATCAGTGTAACTCAGACGTAGTTCAAGGCGATGCTAGGGATCTGAGCTCATCACTAAGAAATCGTGTATTTGATCACATTATTACATCTTCTCCCTATCCACAAGAACACGATTATACTAGACAAGTTCGCTTAGAACTCGTTCTTCTTGACTACATTAAAGATTATCGCGATCTTCGAACTATTAAAAGAGAAATGCTGAGAGCTTCGACTCGGAACATATATTCTACTGATAATGATTCGCAATACATAGTTAAATTTAAGACAATAATGGAATTGATAAACAAAATAGAAAGAAGAGTAAAGGAAACAAAGGGTTCAAGTGGATTTGAGAAACTTTACGGAAAACTCGTAGGCGAATATTTCGGAGGAATGTATCGGTGTTTACAAGAAATTTACGATATACTTGAAAGTAAAGGTACCGCAGCTTTATTAGTTGGAGATTCTCACGCTTTTAAGATGGTACATATAGAGGCAGCAAAAATTTTGGGCGAACTTGCTTTGGATGTTGGATTTAAAAAGTATGAGATTGAACTCTGGCAAAATATAAGAAGTACTGCACAAAAGTATCCTCTTCATGAAAACATCCTTGAGTTAATTAAGTAACTAAAATGATTTCAATATTCAGTAATAGTTCTCTTCTGTATAACAGAGACTATCCGACACGAGTAAAGCTCCCTTAAAAAATGCACACTAAAAAGAAAAGCTCTCTAAAATGGAGGAAAAGGAATGAAAGAAAGAGAACTCATATGTTTAAAGTGTAGTAATCTTGTATGGCAAGGATTTTTGGCGCACTGCATTCACATTCTGATGGATTATGACTTCTTTGAGGAAGCGATGTAATTAGCGGAAGCAAGTTGAAAGATAAACAAAACCTTCAACCCTAGAAGCAATTTTTTGGACATATAAGGCTTCATTAGCTAAAACCTCAGGTAAAAAACAGTGGCTCCAATAAGCAACATTCACTTTGCTTTGATATACAGGTCCCAAAAGCCTACATATAAATATTAAAATTTGGGCCTTTTAATTTTTAGCGCACATTAGCTTGGAAATTATCGTTGTTTCTAGGATTAGCACTAGATGAAGTGAACGGACAGCTTAATCTTCAATAAAATCCTCTAGAAAGGAGACCAGATACTTCACGGATTCTTCGAACAACATCTTTCCCTTCTCCACCGTAGCGGCACCTACATCAGCAGAGATTCCCTCACATATAGAGATTAAATCTTGTCGAACCTTCTCAGGGTACATGAAAAGGCCGAGTGAAGTTTCAGTTTCTCCTGCATGGCCTGGGAATCTGCCTTCAATTATTTCTGCAACCTTATTAGGTGGGACGAGATCCCACCAGCTGAGGGCAGTTGCCTTCAAGCCCAGATTTCTAGCCTTTTTTGCTGCCTCCTCAATCGGAGATCCTTTATTCCATGGCTTAACGTATAACTCCGCGTGATACAACTTAGCAGCTTGATTGCCACCATGCCCGTTCAGGATGACAACCCTTTCGACTCTATGATGCTTAAGGCTTCTACAGATATCTACAATAACGTTAACGAAAGTTTCAGGTTGGAGGGTTAGGGTCAAGGGCCAACGTAAGTGATGAGCTGATAGACCAAAAGCAACTGGAGGTGTTACAAGAATTTTAGGGTAAAGTCTACTAGCCGCCTCCTCCGCGATAAAACAGACCTGTGCAGTATCCTGTTTCAAGGGGAGATGCTGACCATGCTGTTCAGTGCTGCCAACGGGAACTATGACTGCCTTAACCTTATTTAACCGATCAGCGATCTCTTTCCTTGTCATCTCACTAATGAGAACTTCAGGTTTACTCATATCAAATCTACTCTCCTATGTTCGTAGTGCAACTTGAGAAGATAATTAATAAAGCTTTCTCAACCATTACAATTTTAAAAATAGGAATTGTAATGGTCTCTGAAGAATAGAAGTTTGAAACAAAGGGGATTACACCTTACGCCTTAGCAGCAGTGACTAAAGCTCAAAAAGGGGGCTGATATGTTGTATAACTCATTTCCACATCATCAATGGTTACCTTTTAGAAACCCTTTTAAAATAAATGTAACAGCGCTTCTTCAGGAATCGTAATATCAATATCGCCTTATCGACCAGATCCTTCTGTGACTCTCTATACCATTAAAACCTTACCCGAATGCTTTATGTAGGATAGAGGATTCCACTCTGACATACAA
>CAZGKJ010000104.1:0-2711 GCA_964525955.1 uncultured Candidatus Bathyarchaeia archaeon | reverse complement strand
ACGTCGGCAACACCTATGCAGGCTCCACACCCATCGGCTTGGCCGCCACCCTCGACGTCGCCGAGCCTGGAGATCGCATATTAGTCGTCTCCTACGGCTCAGGGGCTGGGAGCGACGCCTTCAGCTTCGTCGTCCAAGACGCCATAATGGAGGGGAGACCAAGAGACCTACCGGTGTCGGCCTTCATAGCTAGGAAGAGATACATAGACTACAGCCTATACTCGAGGATGAGGGGAAAGATCCACCTATGAGACCCGTATACATCGCCGGGGTGGCCCTCACCCCAATAAGCGAACACTGGGAGCTGTCGCTGAGAGACCTCGCCTGCGAGGCGGCCCTAAAGGCCGTGGAGAAGGCTGAGATAGAAGGCCTCGACGCATTATACGTCGCAAATATGGGGGGTGCAACGCTTCAGAGTCAACTGCATCTTGGAGCCCTCATGGCCGACGCCCTCGGATTACATGGCCTCCCAGCCATGAGGGTGGAGGCGGCCCAAGCCAGCGGTGGAGTAGCAGTCCATGAGGCCTATATCGCCGTTGCGTCAGGCCTCTACGACAACGTCCTCGTCGTCGGCGTCGAGAAGATGAGCGACGCCCTACCTCACGAGGTTCGGTCAGCCCTCGCCATGGCTGAGGATCAGGAATACACAGCCTATACGGGTGTCACCGAGGTAGGCCTATGCGCCCTATTGTATAGGCTCTACATGGATCGCTACGATGCGAAGCCGGAGGAGGTGGCGGCCCTAGCGGCCATAAGCCATGAACACGCCGTCGGATGCCTCCACGCCCAGTATCCCTTCAGGATAAGCGTTGAGAAGATCCTCTCATCCCCCATAGAGGCCGACCCGATACACATGCTGGAATGCTCAGGCATCGGAGATGGAGCCGCAGCCATCATCCTCACCGCTGAGGGGGGTGATGTGGAGGTGGCCTCCTCATCGGTGGCGACGGATCACTTCTTCCTCACCGAGAGGGGTGACCCCCTAACCCTCAGGGCTGTGAGACTCGCATCCCAGAGGGCCTATAAGATGGCCGACGTCGCCCATGAGGACGTAGATCTCGTGGAGCTCCACGACTCGACGACCATCCTCGGAGTTCTCAGCCTCGAAGACCTAGGCTTCGCTGAGAAGGGCTTCGGAGCCCGCTATATAGCTGAGGGAAATGTCCGAAGGGGTGGGGAGCTACCGGTCAACACCTTCGGAGGCCTTAAAGCGAGGGGAAACCCCGTCGGGGCGACGGGGGTATATCAAGTCGCCGAGGTGGCTATGCAGCTCTTAGGTGAAGCCGGTCGATGCCAGGTGGAGGATGCCGAGGTTGGTTTAGCTGAGAATCTCGGCGGAGTCGCCTCCACATGCTCGGTTACGATTCTGAGGAGGCGTTGAGGGTGAGCGTCCCAAGGTATTGGAGGGAGATCAAGTATCGTTATAGGTTGATTGGGGAGCTCTGCACAGAGTGTGGCGCCGTCGTCTTCCCCAGGAGGGCCCTCTGCCCCCACTGCGGATGCAGGGAGTTGGAGGAGTGTAAGCTGAGTGAGACTGGAACGGTTGTCTCCTGGACTGTCATCAACAATCCTCCGAAGGGTTATGAGAGGTATGCCCCATACGTCGTCGCCCTCATAAGGCTGGATGATGGGGCTCAGATACTCTCACAGGTCGTCGATGTTGAGCCGGAGGAGATGAGGGTCGGCCTGAGGGTTGAGGCCACCTTCAGGAGAGTTAGGGAAGACGGCTCATCGGGCATCATCGAATATGGATATAAGTTCAGGCCCATAATCGAGGAGCCTTAGCATCTTTATATGCCTCAAAATCAATTCGATTAGGGCGCCTGAGATGAGGGGTAGAGAACTACATGAGGCCGTCATGGAGCTCGCCAGGAGGAGGGGCTTCTTCTGGCCCTCCTTCGAGATCTACGGCGGACTGAGGGGATTCTACACCTATGGAAATCTGGGGACGAAGCTGAAGAGGAACATAGAGGCAGCCTGGAGAAGCTTCTTCGTCGAGCCCCACGGCTTCCTCGAGCTGGACACGCCGGTTCTAAACCCCATAAAGGTCTTCAAGGCCTCAGGACATCTGGAGCACTTCAAGGATGTGATGGTTGAATGCCTCAAATGCCGCAGGGTCTTCAGGGCCGACCACCTCATAGAGGAGGAGGCCGGCCTCGAATATGTGGAGGCGATGGGTGGAGATGCCATAAGGAGGCTGCTACGGGAGAGGGGGATTAGATGCCCGGAGTGCGGCGGAGAACTCGGTGAGCCAAGGGAGTTCCTCACCATGTTCCAAACCCAGATTGGGCCTATGGGCGGCGAGATAGGCTTCGCCAGACCTGAGGCGGCTCAGGGTATGTTCCTCAACTTCAAGATCGGCTTCCACCACGCCAGGGAGCGCCTCCCCTTCGCCCTCGCCCAGATAGGGAAGGTTATGAGAAACGAGATCTCACCCAGAAGAGGTCTATTGAGGCTGAGGGAGTTCACCATAATGGAGCTGGAGCTCTTCTTCGATCCACAGCAGAGTCACTGCCCCTGGTTCGATGAGGTCTCGGATGAATCCGTCAAGCTGATAACGGAGGAGATGGAGGCCGAGGGGGTTAAGCAGCCCGTGGAGGTTTCCCTGAGAGAGGCAGTTGAGAGGGGCTACATTAAAACCGAGTGGCAGGCCTACTTCATGGGCGTCTCTAAGAGATTCATCACATACCTCGGCGTCCCACCTGAACGCC
>CAZGKJ010000103.1:0-2752 GCA_964525955.1 uncultured Candidatus Bathyarchaeia archaeon | reverse complement strand
CAGGCGCTCTCACATCTCACACATCCTATACAATCCTCGTAGAGGGCCTCGAGGGCTGATAGGTCTCCCTTTGCAGCCCTCTCCAACGCCTCTGGAATAGGCAGATCATTTGGACATGCCCTGCGGCATTCGAGGCATCGTCTACATCGCTTAGCCCATTCGACAACCTCCTCCCTCGATGGGAGGATTCCACTCTTCCTCCTCTTAGGCGCTATCTCCATCGCAACCCTTACGGCTACCTCACCAACCTTATCTGGATCGAGGATCAAGGCCCCTGGAGCCTTACCCGAGACCAAGTCCTCGACTATGGCATCGGGATCATCGTGGGTCCTATCTGGGAGTCCGTGGCAGCACTTCTCGCTGGCAGCTATGAAGGGCGCCCCGATCTTCATAGCCTCCATGATGAGGTTTGTTCTGATGCACTGCTCATCGACGACGATGACGTCGGGTATCCCGCTTCTCACAAACCTCAACTGCCATGAGATCGGCCCTATGATCTTGGCACCAGCGTTGTATCTGGTTATGTCATGGGCTGTGCAGCAGATTCCGGCCACCTCAACCTGTCCGTAGAGCTGGTGGTCGATGAGGTAGTTGACTATCTCAACGGCTGGGGGGACGTTGTGACCTATGACGAGGATGACCGGCTTCGAGGTGTCGACGACGCCCCAACCTATCTCGGTGAAGGGGGCCTCGGGGTCCGCCCTCGGGAATCCATAGGCGGATATCTGAGCTGCATCGGCGATCTCCATGCCAATCTGATCTATCATGCCTGCGTGGAAGACCTTCGACTCGAAGTCGAGGTTGTTCCCCTCCATACCCGTGTGGCAGCAGGAGAGTAGATGCGTCAACTGCTCCTCACAGTAGTCGAGCACCATCTCCAGGTCTCCGAGGGTCTTCGGCTTCACACCCGTTACGAGGGTTGTCACCGGCATGTCGATCTCTACGGCGTCCTCCCCGATGTTTATGGGTGTTTCACGGCCATATTTCTCTATGAGATGCTCGACGAGGTGTCTTGCATGCCCTATATGGGTGGCGGCCCCTATACAGCAGGCCAGCAACACTATACGGCTCTGCTGAGCCGCCATGTCGAGGCCGCAGGCCCCCCGCTTCCCCTGTGTTAGGTCGCATTTACCGAAGGTGCAGAGGCAGCAGAGATCGCAGAAGGGCATGTAAAACGGTCTATAACGCCTCAGCAGCTTCAGGTCCCAGTCTCTCAGCTCGGCTATGCTTGGGAAGGGCGTCGGGCCGATGGGCTCCTCGGGTATCTCCTCCACAACCCTCCCGATGGATATCTCCAATCCTTTGAAGCGTCCTATGGCCGTCTCCAGCTCCTTAAACTTCACCTTAACGCCTTTAACCCCCATCTCCCTCCACCATATGCTGAGATGTATCGCATCATCTACCCTTCGTTTTGAATTAAATGTTTTGTCGAAACGATCATCGACAGATGTCTACTTATTACGGGAGAAAAAGAAGGTGTTACTCCTTGAAGTGGGGTATGACCTCCCTACCGAAGAGGTCTATGCTCGACCTCACCTTCGGCCCTATGGGTGAGCCAGCGACGAATTGGGTGACACCCATCCTTGATAGGGCCTCGATCTTCTCTATGCAGGCCTCTGGGGTTCCGCAGATGGAGAAGGCCTCAATCATCTCGTCGGTTACGGCTCCGAAGGCGTCGGCCCAACGCCTCTCAGCCAGCGCCTTCTTGATCCCCTCAGCCGCCTCGACGGATATGCCGTGGCGTTCAAGTATCTGAGGCGGGCTTCCGGCGACGATGAAGGCGACGACGGGTATGGCCGCCTTCCTCGCCTTCTTCTCCTCCTCAGCCACCGAGAGGGACGTATAGGCGGCGACGTCGATGTCGCTTAGGCTTCTGCCAGCCCTCTCAACGCCCTCCCTGACATGCTTCATCGCCTCGGCGATGTCGTCGGGGTGGGAGGCGTTGATGAGAACTCCGTCGCCGAGGGAGCCTGCCAATCTAAGCATCTTCGGCCCCTGAGCCCCTATGTAGATGGGGATGGGCTGTGGAACCTTGAAGTTGAATCTCGCTCCACCCCTCATCCTGAAGACCCTTCCCTCGTAGCCTCCCTTCTCCCTGGCCACCATTCGCCGGATTATCTCAACGGCCTCCCTCACGGCCCTAAGCGGGGTCTTCATCTCCAGGCCCACCATCTCAAGCGTCGTCCTGTCTCCGGCTCCTATTCCACAGACAACCCTTCCAGGGGCGATCTCGTTTAGGGATGCCACAGCCTGAGCCGTCATCACCGGATGAACCAGGTAGGGATTCGTCACACCAGGCCCCAGCTTTATGCGCTCAGTGTAGTTCGCTATGAGGGTGAGGGTGACATAGACGTTTCTGTTGTTGAAGTGATCCGTTATCCATACGTGGTCGTAGCCCAGCTTCTCAGCCTGGATTGTGTAGAAGACGGTTCTCCAATAGAGGTCCATGGGGACGAACTCTATGCCGAACTTCATCACACCACCTCCCTCAACTTCTCAAGGCCGTATTCATCGAGTATGCCTCCAAGCTCCTCCGGGTCTACGGCTGCCGCTCCCTCCAGCAGCAGCTTCAACCCCTCATCGCTCTCCATGAGCTCCCCAAGGCTCCATAGCTGTAGAATCCTCTTCGCCTTGGAGCTGGGCAGCTTCCCACCCTCCTTCGCCTCCAATAGTAGGTCGACGAGCCTCGTCGCCAGCTCCCCTCGCAGCTCAGCCGGTATCTCCCTCAAAGCCTCCTCCGAGACCATATCAA
>CAZGKJ010000102.1:0-2852 GCA_964525955.1 uncultured Candidatus Bathyarchaeia archaeon | reverse complement strand
TCACTAATCCCTTACCCAATCCGCTCAGGACGCCACCGGTTATGAAGACATACTTAGTCAAGGTGACCGCCTGAGGGTTAACATGCGGAAATGTTGCTCAACGCCTATAAACCCTTCCCCCTTAGGCCCCGAAGCGCTCCACCCTGTCGAGGAGGTTCATCAGTATCGGCATTAGGTCTATGCCCCTGATCCGTCCGAGTCCACCCCTGGCGCATAGCCTCTCGGAGTATGCATCGACGTCGTCGGCTCTCACCTCAGGCCCCCAAATGGCTATGGGGACGGGGTCTCCGACGTGCTCCCTAACCCTTATGCTGGACGTATGATCAGCCGTGACGGCGATGTATGTCTCCTCAACGTGGTCGAGGAGGTAGCCCACCATGTCATCGATCTTCTCGATGACCATCATCTTCGCCTCCACGTCGCCGTCATGTGTGGCGTTGTCGGTCCCCTTAACATGGATGTAGATGAGGTCATAGTCCTCGAGGAGTTTCACGGCCACCCTCCCCTTGGAAACCGCATCTGTGTCGACTCCACCAGTGGCCCCTGGAGCATCGTAGAGGTCGAGGCCCGCCGCTGCGCATGCCCCCCTAATCGTCGGCGTTACGGCGACGCATGCCCCCCTGACGCCGTATATCTCCCCGAGCGGCTTCACCTTTGGTGGAGCTCCGGCGCCCCTCAGTATTATGGCGTTGGCTGGAGGCAGACCCTTCTCCACTCTCTCCCTATTTATGGGATGCCTCTCCATCCTCCCCCTGAGAACCTCGTAGAGTTGGTTTAGTATGCGGGCCGTCCTCTCAGCCTCTGGAGAATCGTCGAGGGGCTCAGCCTTAAGGGGTGGAACCCCCGTCCTGTGGGGGTCGATGTCTGAGACCCTCCAGCTCAGCCCCTCACCCCTTAGGACTACGACGAGTCTATGCCCAAGCGTCGGCCTCACCAGAATCTCAACATTCGGATAGTCTTCGAGCTTCACGTCGCCGAGATACTCCGTGAATATGGTGCCGTCGATCCTTCCGGCTCGTCGGTCGACGATGACGCCGTCCCTAATGGTGGCGAAGTTCCCCCTCAGCGCCACATCTCCCTCTCCCATCTCTATCCCTGCGCCTAAGGCCTCAAGGGCGCCCCGCCCCCGATAGCATCTATAGGGATCGTAGCCCAACAGGGCGAGGTTCGCCACATCGCTTCCAGGAGGCCTCCCAGGGGAGAGGATGTCCATAATCCCGCAGACTCCGCCTCTGGCAACCTCATCGAGGTTTGGGGTCTCAGCGGCCTCCAGGGGCGTCCTCCCATCCAGCTCCTTTAGGGGGCGGTCAGCCATCCCATCCCCAACTACGATGACGGCCTTCATCCACAGCCCTTAGGGGTGTTGAGATTTAAAATAGATGGCTCCATCTAATGCTGGGAGGATTCGGTGTGGGTGGAGTGGCGGTGAGTCCGGAGGAGGTGGCTGAGAGGCTTGGAGTTCCAAAGGAGCTGGTGCTGAGGGAGGGGGTGAGACTCTACCTGGAGAATGAGCTTCGGAATCTGAGGGCTGAGATGGAGGGGATAACCAAGCGCTATGACGTCTCCTCCGTGGAGGAGCTCTGGAGGAGGGTGGAGGAGGGGTCTCTCACCGAGGAGGATTGTAGGGAAGACCTGATGAGACTTGAATATATAGAGGCGAGGATCAACGAAGTTTTAAGGCTGCTCGGCATCTCCATGAGGGGTCTGAGTAGAATATAGTTGAATGCGATATGGAGGATGAACCTAAGGAGATTTTAAGAGCCTTCCTGAGATACGTGGAGGAGAGATTTAAGGCTGAAGGGAAGGATGTTTAGGGAGGCTGATGGGATGGAGAAGGATGAGAACTTCAGCGAGTGGTTTGACAGGGTTCTGAGGGAGGCTGAGATCGTCGATGACAGATACCCAGTGAAGGGCTTCGTAGTCTATCGGGGATGGGGATACGAGATCGCGAGGAGGATCGCCTCCATATTGGAGGAGCTCCTGGAGGAGGATGGCCATCAGCCGGTGCTGTTCCCGACGGTCATCCCTGAAGACGCCTTCAGGAGGGAGGCTGAGCATATAGCCGGCTTCTCAGGGGAGGTCTTCTGGATCACCCACGCAGGTGATAGGGAGCTGGAGAGGAGGCTTATCCTGAGGCCGACATCTGAGACGGCCATCTACCCCCTATTCAAGCTCTGGATAAGAAGCCATGCGGATCTGCCGTTGAAGATCCATCAGACCTGCACAGTCTACCGCTATGAGACAAAGGCGACTAGACCGCTTTATAGGGGGCGTGAGTTCCTGTGGAATGAGGCTCACACGGCTCACGTCGACTTCGAGGATGCTGAGAGGCAGGTGAGGAAGGGCGTCGAGATATATTCAAAGGTGTTCGACCGGCTCTGCCTCAGCTACCTCATCCTCCGCAGACCAGAGTTCGACAAGTTTGCGGGAGCAGTCTATAGCATCGCCTTCGACACCTGGAATCCTGATGGTAAGGTCAATCAGATAGGGACTGTTCACCACCTAGGGGAGAACTTCTCAAGGGCCTTCGACGTCACATACGAGGATCCGACGGGTCGTCAGCGCTACGCCTCCACCACCTGTTACGGCCTTGGGATCAGCAGAACCATAGCGGCCGTCATAGCCCACCACGGTGATGATCACGGCCTTGTTCTGCCGCCCATCATAGCTCCGAAGCAGGTTGTCATAGTCCCGATCCCCATGAAGGGATATGAGGATGCTGTGGCAGAGTATGCCGTCGAGGTTGAGGGGATTCTCAGCGCCGGTGGTTTAAGGGTGATACTCGACGATGATCCAAAGCGGAGGCCTGGTGAGAAGTTCTATAAGTGGGAGATGTTCGGCATCCCCGTTAG
>CAZGKJ010000101.1:0-2864 GCA_964525955.1 uncultured Candidatus Bathyarchaeia archaeon | reverse complement strand
ATGTGCGCTACGCCATCCCCTTCCTCATCCAGTTCTGGCTCTTCGCCACGCCCATCGCCTATTCCAGCACCATAGTGCCTGAGCGTTGGCGGGCGCTCTACGGACTGAACCCGATGGCGGGGGTGGTGGAGGGCTTCCGCTGGGCCCTGCTGGGCAAGGCCGAAGGGCCGGGGCCGATGCTGGCGGTGTCCGTTGCTGCCGTCATCCTGTTGCTCATCGGCGGGCTGTTCTACTTTCGGCGGATGGAGAGGACCTTTGCGGACGTGGTCTGAATTTCGAATTGTGAATTTCGGATTTCGAATTTGACCATGGATAAGACTGAGCTGGAAAGAAGAACCAAAGCGTTTGCGTTACGAGTCATTCGCTTCGTGGCCAAGTTGCCTAGGAACAAGGTCACTGACGTGTTGGGCTACCAGTTATTGAAGTCGGGCACGTCTATCGGTGCTAACTACCGCGAGGCTAATCGGGCCGAGTCCCGTAGCGACTTCATCCACAAGATCGGCATTGTGGAGAAAGAAGCCAGCGAGACCCAATATTGGCTGGAGCTGTTCGAAGAAGCCGACATTGGCGACAAAGGGGAACGCCACTGGTTGCTTAGGGAATCTGGCGAATTGTTGGCTATCTTCACCGCGTCAGGCAAAATCGCTAAAGCGCGGCGAGCCGGCAATCGCTGAGAGGCAATTCGCAATCCGAAATTCGAAATTCCAAATCCGAAATCGCTATGAGCGACATTGCCATCTGTGTGGAGAACCTGAGCAAGCGCTACCGCATCGGGCAGCGGGAGCCCTACAAGGCCCTGCGGGATGTATTGCCTCAGCTCATCAAGCGAATTTCGAAATTCGAATTCGGAGTATATTTGGGCCCTTAAAAGACGTCTCCTTCGAGGTGAAACGGGGCGAAGTGGTGGGCATCATCGGGCGCATATGTTGAGAGGGTTGAGCTATGAGGGTTATGGATCCATATTTGAACGAGATCGTACGTGTGTTGAAACAGTACGAGCCGGAGCGGATCGTCCTCTTCGGCTCACGGGCACGAGGAGATGCGGACGAGCATAGCGATTATGACTTAGTGGTCATCAAGCGCACCGACCGCCCTTTCTTGGAAAGATTGCGTGATATGGTGCCCTATCTTGTGAAGTTGGCTCATGCGGTGGATATTCTGGTGTATACGCCCGAGGAGTTTGACCGCATGGGCGAAACCGGCCTCGGCTGGGTGGTTAAGCGGGAGGGGGTGACGCTGTATGAACGCTCGCCGAGTTGAAGCGCGCCGCTGGTTCCAGCAGGCCCACGCGGACCTTGAGGTGGTGCGCACGTTACGATCGGCGGGGCACCATGCCACAGCCTGCTTCCACAGTCAACAGGCGGCAGAAAAGGCTTTGAAGGCGGTCCTTTTCGCCCAGGGAGCGCGGGTAGTGCTGGAGCATTCGGTCCGTGAGCTGGCGCGCCGGTGTGAGGTGCATGACCCAGCCTTCGCCGATGTAGCAGAGGAAGCGGCGCTCCTCGACCAGTTCTACATCCCGACACGCTATCCCAATGGTTTGCCAGCGCCAGCAGTGCCCAGCGAGACTTACACGGAAGCCCACGCCCAGGCCGCTCAGGAGGCCGCCGAGCACATTGTGCATGTTGCGGGAACCTTCCTTCAAGCCTATACCGATGTGTTGGATTGATCACCATGCGCTTCCTCATCCTCAACACCGACTACCCTGAATTCCTGCGCTGGCTCTATGCCCAGTACCCAGGGCTGGAGAAGCAGCCCTATGAGGAGCAGACGCGGGTGCGCGTGGAGAGGCCTAGCGCGTTTGGGGGGCGAGGGGAAAATGTTAAAAGTTGTGGTGCCGGTCAGGGAGGAAATCCTGCGCGCTGCGGAGCGTCGTAAGGCGTCGGGAATCAGCGAAGACGTCGCCCAGTTCCTGGCCGAAAGGACGTGAGCTTCGAGGTCAAACGGGGTGAAGTTGTCGGCATCATTGGGCGCAACGGGGCGGGGAAGACCACGCTCTTGAAGGTCCTCTCCCGCATCACCGAACTGAGGGAAGGAGTTTGAAGTGAAGACCTTAGATCCAACCTTGTTAGAGGAAGCAGTTCGCCGGATTGTCGCCGCATTGCATCCACAAACAGTTTATCTTTACGGTTCACATGCCTATGGGCAACCACGTGAGGATAGCGATGTGGATTTACTTATTGTGGTTCGTGATTCCTCATTGCCCCCCCACAGAAGAGCGATAGAGGCTTATCGTTCCTTGCGAGGGCTCTTCCTACCTGCTGAGGTCAAGGTGGTGACCCGTGCAGAATTCGAGCGCCGTGCCCAGTGGCTTAGTTCCATTGAGAGGGTCGTAAAGGAGAAGGGGAAGGTGTTATATGAATCCGAGGCTTGAAGAAGCGAGAGAATGGCTTCAAAAGGCGAAAAGTGACCTGCTTTCGGCACAGATTTTGATGAGGCATGACCCACCGGTTCTAGACACCGCCTCCTTTCATTGCCAGCAAGCAGTCGAGAAACTGCTCAAGGCTTTTCTGGTGTGGAAGGCGGTCCCGTTTGAGAAGGTGCATAGTTTGACTTACTTGCTAGACCTGTGTGAGTTAAAAGAGCCTGGGTTCGCATCTTTGCGGGAGGGAGCGGAGGCTTTGACGCCTTATGCCATCGAAGTTCGCTATCCGGGCGAAGTGATGGAGGTTTCACCAGAGGAGGCGCAAGAAGCTCTCGCCACAGCGGAAGCAATGTGGGACTTCGTCCTCAAACTCCTGCCCGGCGAGATTCACCTATAACTCGAGAGGGAAGTTGAACCGTGAGCGACATCGCCATCCGAGTTGAGAAGCTGAGCAAGCGCTACCGCATCGGCCAGCGGGAGCCCTACAAGGCGCTGCGGGATG
>CAZGKJ010000100.1:0-2866 GCA_964525955.1 uncultured Candidatus Bathyarchaeia archaeon | reverse complement strand
CGCAGTATAGCCTCCCCTCGGATCGACATCTCAGATAGGCGTCATATTGATACCAGAGGTTGTGGCCCGCCCTCGGCTTGAAGGGGGCGACGACGACACCCGCCTTCTGCAGCCCCCTACAGATGGCTGAGGCGACCGTCGTCTTCCCAGAGTCTTGGGGTAGGAGGCCGAAGACGAGGAGCCTCCTGGGAGGCATCCAGGGGTTTGGGGAGGGATCGATGGAGTTAAATCTTAGGGTGGAGGCCTCGCTCCGAGGGTTACCTCCACGTCTATGGTTCTCCCCTCCCTTATGATGGTGAGGGTGGCCTCGTCTCCAGGCCTCTTATGACGCTCCATGTAGAGGACGAGGTCGTAGAACTGTCTGACGACGTGTCCATCCACGCCGATGATTATGTCTCCCCCTATCTTCACCTTACCCCCATCGATGATGGCCTCCGTTGTTCCACCCCTTAGACCAGCCTTCTCAGCCGGCCCCCCCTTGACAACCTTGACGACGAGGCATCCCCTCGTCGAGGGGTCTAACCCCATCGCCTCGGCGATGGCCGGCGTCACATCCATCCCCTCTATGCCGAGGTATGGATGCTCATAGGTTCCCTTCTCAATCAGGTCTGGGAGCTCCCTCTTGATCGTGTCGATGGGTATGGCGAAGCCTATGCCGGCGAACTGACCCGTCCCGCTGACGATGGCCGTATTCATGCCTACCACCTCCCCCCTCATGTTGAGCAGTGGGCCTCCGCTGTTTCCGGGGTTTATGGCCGCATCGGTCTGGATTACGTCGACGATGACGAAGCCCCTTGGAGCCCTCATCTGTCTGCCGAGGGCGCTGACGACGCCTACGGTCATGGTTCCCTCAAGGCCGAAGGGGTTGCCGATGGCTATGACTCGCTCGCCGACGAGGAGCTGGGAGGAGTTTCCAAACTTAACGGGCCTTAGAAGACTCTCGGGGACATCGACATCTATGACTGCCAGGTCGACGTAGGGGTCTGTTCCGACGATCTCGGCCTCAGCTATGGTTCCATCGGGGAAGGTCACCTCTATCTCCCTCGCATCCTCGACGACATGATTGTTCGTGATGATCCTCCCCTCCTTATCGTAGACGAAGCCCGATCCAGTCCCCCTCCCAAAGGGTGTTCGAACGGAGATGAGGACGACGGACCACTTGGTTCGGTTGTATATCTCGACGAGGGTTAGGGACTCGGAGGCGTTGCCGACCCTAAGAATCTTCATCTCATCCCTCAGAGATGAGAGCTCAGCCTGGAGGCTGTTAACCTGGAATCTTAGAGCCTCGATCTCGCCCTCGAACTTCGATATCCTAAGCCTGAAGTCTAAGACGAAGTAGGTGAGGGCTGCGAGGTTGAGGATTATGAGGATGACGGCGGCGACGTATAAGAGGCTCCTCCGCCTATCAGCAACCTCCTCCATGGCTGATACACCACCTACTCTCTACGCCTAAAAGATAAAGGATATCCACCCTTAAAGTATGGGGTGCGACTCGCAGCCCTCTTCACCGGAGGAAAGGATAGCACCTATGCGGCTCACTTAGCTGAGAGCCTCGGAGACCTAAGATACCTGGTGACTATGATCCCACGGCGTGAGGACAGTTGGATGTTCCACACCGTCAACATAGGGTGGGCATCCCTCGTGGCGGAGGCCTATGGTGTCGAACATGTGGAGGCCTCGACTTCGGGGGTGAAGGAGGAGGAGCTCCAAGACCTAAAACGGGTTTTGGAGGGCCTCGATATAGATGGCGTCGTCTCGGGGGCCATAGCATCAAACTATCAGCGTAAGCGCATCGACGGGCTCTGCCATCAACTCGGCCTGAGGCATATTACACCCCTATGGGGGAGGGACTCAGCGGAGTTGTTGGGGGAGATGCTGGAGGCGGGGATGAGGATCATGATCGTCTGCATTGCGGCCCTCGGCCTCGATGAGCGGTGGCTCGGCAGAATCATCGACGAGGAGGCTCTCAAGGAGCTGGTGGAGCTTCACAATAGATATGGCCTCGACGTCTGCGGCGATGGGGGGGAGATGGAGACCCTCGTGTTGGACGCCCCATGGTTCAGGTATAGGGTTGAGATCATCGAGGCTGAGAGGCTTTGGGATGGCTTGAGGGGGGTCTACCAGATACGGAGGGCTGAGCTTAGACCGAAGGTTAAAATGGCTTAAACCTCCACCTCTCCACCAGACGCTCCCTCCTCCTACGCCTCTTAAACTCCTTATAATGCTCCTCACAGAGGTAGGCCCTACGCCCCTCGACATCGAGGCCGGCAGCCTTAGCCCTCTCAACGGAGACAGATCTAACAGCAGGCTGAGTGCAACCCTTAACGCTGCACCGAACCCCCTTCTTAACCCTCCCCATGGCGACGAGTAGAATAGGTTGAGGGACTTTAAAGCCTTTCATAGCAGGATATAAAAAGAAGGGGGTTTAGCTGGGCCGGATGTTGAAGGGTGTTAGGGCCCTCACCTCTACGCCTCCCCCATCGACCTCGTAGGCGGCGTAGAACTCCACTGTGTAGTTCTCACCCACATGGGTCAGCCTCAAGGCCCTGATAGTTAGGGTGTCTCCGGGCCCGAGGGGGTCTCCATCGAAGAGCTCCTCGACGGTCAGCACTTCACCGTCGACCAGCCATCTATGGGGGAGAACCACATAGGTCTCCATCCCCTCAGCCTCCAGAACTAGGATGCGCCCCTCGACGAGGATGAGTTGACCCTCCAGCGTCGCCGACTCGCCGTGGGTGAGGATGAAGAGCATCATCCTCCATCGACAGCGGAGATGTCTCCTGGGGAAGGTGCCTCCACCCCACCCCCCATCCCCCTCGCCCTGAGACCAGCCCCAGGGTAGGAGGGCCAAGCCTCCTAGGGCGAT
>CAZGKJ010000099.1:0-2994 GCA_964525955.1 uncultured Candidatus Bathyarchaeia archaeon | reverse complement strand
CCGGCTCCACAGCAGTCTTCTACGTCGAGCCAACTGTGGTGGAGGCTGGGAGGGGTGTGAGATATGTCTTCGAGCGTTGGACAAGCAATAGGGTTGGCTCCGGATACAGCGGGCCAAATGCGACTGTGAGGATGGTTATGGATTCAGCAGTCCTGGAGACGGCTAACTGGAGGAGGCAGTGCTACCTGGAGCTGGTAGCTGAGCCCCCTGAGGGGGGAGTGGTCACCCCAGCCTCGGGGTGGTATGACTCCGGCTCATGGGTTGAGATCACGGCGAGGCCTCGACCTGGATATAGGTTTAAGGGCTTCATCGGGGAGGGGGAGGGCTCCTACACTGGGTCGGAGAGAAGCATCCGGCTTCAGATATTAGGCCCAGGGGTTGAGAGAGCAGTCTTCGTGAGGATTCCCCTCTGGGTTAGGTTTAGGTGGGTTATCTCCCTCCTCCTCATCGCTTTTGGGGTTTTGCTTCTATTGAGGCTGCGGCGGGGTTAGGCTCACCATTTAAATCCTTAAATGGGGTTGGTGATTTGATGAGCCTTATAACGAATAGGGATTTCGCCGCCGCCCTCGGAATCGTCGCCGTCATATCCCTCTTCTCCCTATACTTCTTCGAGGATCCCTTCATCGTGGAGCTCTTCCTCGGCATAGGCATAGCCATGTGGATTGTCTGGCATATATCGGGTAGAAGGATCGCGAGTCTCATCGCGAGGAGGGACGTGAAGCGGAGGGATGTGAAGCTCATCAGCCCAGCTAAATATGAGCCTGAGAGGATTGGGGTTAAGGGTCTGCTTAGGCTCTCCTTCTACCCAAACCTCCTCTCCTTCTCGCTTCTATCTCTCGCCTATCAGGTCATGGGTTTGGAGGTGGGATCGCCCTCGGAGCTCCTCGACTTCATGGTTAACACCCTCTTCATCCTCCCCTTCACCATCTTCATCCCGGCCATCTGGGTCGTGGAGCATTCTGGCATCGTGGTCGTCAGGCCTGGTGAGTATCCCCGCCCCCTATCCTACTTGGAGATCGTTGGAGACTTCATCGATATAGGCTCCATCATAGGCTTTGTGCTCACCGTCGGCCTCGCCCTCAGGGCCTCTGAGAGCCTCCTCGACGCCTTCAGCTGGATCACGGCCTTCATCTTCATCTTCCTCCTCATGATGCTCATCCCCTCCCTCCTCGCCACCGCTCTCTATCTACGCATAAGCCTGCTGAGAGCCATCCAGGCCTTCAGGGAGAGGCTCCTCCTCTACGATGTCGACATCCAGATCGGGTATAGATGCCCCGTCTGCAACTCCCCCCTCTCGCTGGAGGAGAGATACTGCAGCGAGTGTGGGAGGGTTATCATGGAATAAGTTTAAAGGAGGATTGGGTCTCATTTAATCTCTAAAGGTGAGGTTATGCCCTACTGCCCCCAATGTGGAGCTGAGGTTGAGGAGGATTACCTCTTCTGCCCCGAGTGTGGAAACCCCCTCAGGGAGGTTCCGAGGGAGCCTGTCTCCCTCCTCCACCTCATCGGTAGAGGGTTAAGATGCCTCCTCGCTCCGGTGAGTCCCCCTCCACCCCTCTATAGGCCTACTGATGTGGTCTATGAGCGTCGACCACCCTACTCTCCGGTTCGTAGATATCTATTGATGGGTGTAATCCTCGGCATCATAGGCATGTTCCTCATGTATGGAGGTGAGTGGCTCAGCTACTTCGGTATAACGATCATAGGGATGGCTCCCCCTGTTCTCTACTTCCTATGGATGCGTAGGAATGACCGCTATGAGGAGGAGCCTATTGGCATGGTTCTCTTCACCATCGGCTGGGGAGTCTTCGTCGGCCTCTTCGCAGGCACGCTCAACAGCCTCCTATCGGAAGGCTTCCACCTGGGAGCATACATCGCAGCCTTCACGGAGGAGCCTCTAAAGGCCCTTGGGGTCTATCTCCTGGCGAGGCATAAGACCCTTGGGAGGGAGTTCAACGATCACATGGATGGCCTCGTCTACGGCTCTGGGGCTGGAGCTGGCTTCGCCCTCATGGAGAACTTCCAATACATCTATAGGAACGCCGTTATGGGGGCTACTCCCCTACCCCTGATAGCTGGGATAAGGGCCGTCTCAGCCCTTGGCCATCTGATCTATACCGGGCTTACAGGATTCATCCTCGGCTATGCGAAGGCGAAGAGGGGATACCTGACGCCGACGGATTTCATAGCCGCCCTGATACCCGGTGTGATACTCCACGCCATCTGGAATAGCCTCCCCCTCTTCTCCCTCTTCATCCTCGCCCCCCTCTACGCCTTCATATACTACAAAAACATAAGGGCCGCCCAGAGGGATGAGGAGCTCTGGGGTTATCGCATAAGGGCTCCGGTGGAGTAGCTACTCCAAGGGCGTCCCGCATTGGACGCAGAACCTCGCTGTGGGCTTGTTCTCGTGGCCGCAGTTGGGGCATATCTTAGCCTTCTTCCTCCTCCTGGTGGGGGTTGGCTGCGGAGGCGGTATTGGTGGAGCCTCCTCAACGGCCTCGACGGCTCCGTACTTCTCCTCATATATGCTTAGAACCTTCTGGAGATGCTCCATCAGCCTCTTAACGCCTATTGGTCTTAGGGCGTATCGCTGGTAGATGGTTATGCTCTCCTCCTCTTCATAGCCGAGGCCGAATTCGATGTATTCTTCATAGATCTCGCTGGAGAAGTAGTCTGCGTATAGCACCCTCCTATCGAGGATGATCTCCTCCTTCCCCTCACCCATCTCAGGCACCAATCCCACCTTCCCCTATGCCTATTTAAGTCCGATGACTTCGGACATCTTAAATCCGGATTTAGAGGATGGTCTTAGGGGCTGTGGATGGTTAGGGTTGCGACGGGTATGGGCTTCGAGTTGGAGCTCCCCGAGTCCTATACGCATCTGAAGCTGGAGGCTGAGAAGGCCATCGACGAGATATTAAGCGACAGGCCTAAGGCGAGGAGGATGTGGGAGCTTATGCGATACGACCCAGAGGTGAACGCCGACTGGGA
>CAZGKJ010000098.1:0-3002 GCA_964525955.1 uncultured Candidatus Bathyarchaeia archaeon | reverse complement strand
TGGCTTAAGGGGAATCTCCACGCCCACACGGATCGCTCCGACGGAATGCTCACAGTTGAGGGGGTCATAGAGGCCTATAGGGGGAGGGGCTATCGGTTTCTATCCATCACAGACCACGGCATGCTCACATATCCAGATGAGAAGCCGAGAGACATACTGCTGATCCCAGGGGAGGAGATAAGCGTCGGAACTTCCTCAGCTGGGACGAGATTCCACATCCTCACCATAAACGTCGAGGAAGAGCTCCCCGTCGAGGAGGGCGATCCAGATGAGAGCCCCCAGAGGGTGATAGACCTAACGCTGAGGTATGGAGGCTTCCCAATAGTGGCTCATCCCTACTGGTCAGGCTTCAACCTCCAAGACCTGATGAGCCTGCAGAACTATATCGGCATAGAGATCTACAACACCACCTGTGAACTCAACCGGCAGAGGGGGCTGTCCACAGTCCACTGGGATGGACTTCTCTCGAATGGGCGGAGACTCTATGGATTCGCTGGCGACGACGCCCACATGGAGCGGAGGCCTGGGCTTCCACCCGACATCGGAGGGGCCTGGATCATGGTGAAGGCCGAGGAGCCGACCGTCGAAGCCGTAGTCGACGCCATATCCAGAGGCCTATTCTACTCATCAAACGGCCCAGAGATTAGGGGCTTCAACATAGGGGAGGGGGTCATCCACGTGGAGACCTCGCCGGTTAGATGGATAAGCTTCGTATCGAATCCAACCCTCGGCCTGAGATACACCGCTGAGAGGGGTGAGATAACCGAGGCTGAGTTTAGGGTCACGGGTGATGAGACATACATCCGCATCGAGGTCTCCGACATCTATGGGAGGAAGGCGTGGACAAACCCGATATACGTAGAGGTCTAAGGCTCCGACACCTATTTTAACTCCGAGGGGAGATAGTGCTGGGATGCCCCTGAGGCATCTGGATGGCTGAGAGGATGAGGCTTGGGGGGATTCTCGACCTATCAACCGTAGACTGGTATGGCAACGCATCCCTCATAGTCTTCTTCGCAGGCTGCAACTTCCGATGCCCCTACTGCCAGAATTCGCCTCTCATACCCCCAGACTCCGGAGTCGAGGTCGGCGTAGAGGTTCTCAGGGAGAGGATAGAGAAGAATCTCATCCTCCTGGACGCCGTCGTCTTCACAGGCGGAGAGCCGACGCTTCAACCCAAAGGAGTTGAGGAGGCTGCGAGAGCCGTGAGGGACTACGGCCTAAAGCTGATGCTCGACACAAATGGCTCCATGCCAAGCGTCATAGAGGGACTGCTTAAGGAGGAGCTCATCGATAGGGTCGCCCTCGACGTTAAGGCCCCATTGAGAGCTGAGCCCTATGGAAGAGTCATCGGATTGCCGGAGGCTGGGGCCTCGATGGCGAGGAGGGTTGAGGAGAGCCTGGAGCTCTGCAACCAATACGGCGTCGAGGTAGAGGTCAGAACCACAGTTGCCCCCGGGATCAGCGACGACCCAGATTTCATCAGGGAGATAGCCAGAAGCATCAGGGGGAGGTGCACCGTCTACTATCTACAGCAGTTCGACAACACCGGAAACATCCTCGATGAAAGCCTAAAGGCCCTTGAGCCGCCCACGAGGGAGAGATTGATGGAGCTCGGCCGAGTAGCCCTCGAGGAGGGTGTTGGGGAGGTCTATATTAAGACGAGGAGACACGGCCTGGAGAGGGTTCAGATTTGAGGCTTCTCCTCATAACGGGGATGCCTGGATCGGGTAAGACGACCGCCGCCAGATACATCGAGGAGCATGGGTTTAGGGTTCTGACGATGGGAGACGTCGTGAGGGAGGAGGCTGAGAGGAGGGGTTTGAGGCCTACGAGGGAGACTCTGTCAACACTCGCCGAGGAGCTCAGGAGAGAGGAGGGTGGAGACGCCATAGCGAGGAGATGCGTAGAGAGGATCAAGGCCCTAAAGGCTGAGGGAGTCGTAGTCGACGGGGTTAGAAGCCTTGAGGAGGTTGAGGCCTTCCGCAGAGGATTCGGAGATGCAACCCTAATCGCCATCCATGCATCGCCGAGAACCAGATTCGAGAGGCTGAGGCGTAGAGGTAGGGTCGACGACCCCGTCGATTGGGATGAGTTCCATAGACGAGACCTAAAGGAGTTGGAGCTTGGACTCGGCTCTGCGATCGCCATGGCGGACATCATCATAATAAACGAGGGAACGCTGGAGAATTTGAGGAGGGAGGTGGAAAACCTCTTAAGAGATTTTTAAATCATTTGCTCCATATTCCAAACAATTCAATTTCTCCTCACATATCTATCGGAATGTTGGGGGATGAGTCTCTGATGGTCTCGCCTAAACTTTTAGATTAATGGCATAATAACTTTTAGGATATTTTCTGGATAAAACTTATATGTTAAATGCCGCTCTATCGTAGGAAAAGAAGGTGGGGGGCGTGGGATTTAAAATAACGGATAAGAGGGATTTAAACTCTGAGGATTATCTAATAGAGGTGGAAGCACCCCATATCGCCGAGAAATTGAAACCTGGAAACTTTGTAATTTTACTCATCCACCCTAAGGGTGAAAGAGTGCCAATGTCAGTACAAAAGGCTAAGAACGGCAGAATTTCGATGTTCATCAAGAAATTGGGAAAAACATCAATCGAACTTTACGAGAAGTATCAGGTGGGAGACTACATCGACCACATAGTAGGGCCTCTTGGAAACCCAGTAGAGCTTAAGAGGTATGGAAACATAGTTATCGCCTCAGACCTAGTTTGCGGACATGCTGAAAACTACAACCTATCTGAGAGTTTAAGCGCGATCGATGGAAATCACGTTATCTCCATCCAAAGCTTCCCCAACAAGAATGAGATTTACCCCAGAGATGTGCTCGCCGAATCCGTCTGCCACGAATATTATCTGACAACCTTAGATGGCTCCTATGGATTGAAGGGGCACTACCTAGATGTATTGAGGAAGCTGCTGGATGAGGGGAGAGTCGACATCATCTTTGCCGGGGGAGACATCAACAGCCTTAGA
>CAZGKJ010000097.1:0-3039 GCA_964525955.1 uncultured Candidatus Bathyarchaeia archaeon | reverse complement strand
TCGTCTATGAACTTCACTGGGCCGTCATAGTACATCTGGATTACCCTTGCATGGGCCTGGAGGGATGTGAAGTCGTATCGACCTGGCCTGCTCTGATGGGAGCCGAGGACAACCCTCGCACCCCTCAACTCCTGAAGCGTTGGGGCGATGGCCTTGATCCTGGAGTCGTCGAGGATTCTCTCCGTCGAGGGGTCTATGGGGGAGTTGATGTCAACCCTGAGGAAGATGGTTTTGTTCTCCACCTCGACGTCGTCGAGGGTTAAGAATTCGAAGGGCATCCCTCCTCAGACTCCTCTGATCGTTTTCGCTAATAAGGTTTGATGGCTATCTACGCCCCTCCAGGAGCTCCAGCGTTCTCTTCACCCCTATGAGCTGCTTCAACCTCCTCTCCAAGTCTTCACCCCTATAATTCTCGATGAGGCCTCTAACAGTCTCCCTCACATCTGGACTCAAATCCCTAAGGAGCTCATCTATCCGTCTCCGCATCAACTCGTCATCGGGCTTCGACACGGCGCCCAACCTACATCCCAGGTAGAGTGGGAGGGGCATCATAAAATGTTTGGCCCTGAGTCATTCGAGGGATACTGTTCCATATCGTCGATAGTATTCGATCCAGATTCGGCGCATATCCTCGTCTAGGCTATCCCTTATGAGCTGATAGATGGTCTTGATGTTCTGTATGGAGTAGACCTTCAGGCCGATCTCCTCCTCTATGTATTCGACGGCTCCCCTCTCATCGACGTGTTCGGCGTCCCCCATCCTCTCCTGTCTGTCGACGGCGATGACTATGCCTACGACCTCATGTTCACCGAGTAGCTTCAACTTCTCCAAGGTGTCTATCTTGGTTTTACCAGTCGTTATGGTGTCGTCGACGACGAGGATTCGTTCACCAGGCTTGAAGTATGAGGCTCCAACGATCACCCTATCTGCCTTGACATCGCCGTAGGGCTTCTCCTCCTTCCTGTCATACATATATCGCTTGTCCAATCCATAGAGCTCCTTGAGGCCCTCGCAGGTTAGGGCTGCGAGGCTGATGCCCTTATAGCTGGGGCCGAAGACGTAGTCGAAGTCGCTTATGGCCTTCTCCTCGAGGAGCAGCGCTATATAGCTGGCGAAGGCCCACTTCAGCTTCGCCAGGGATTCTCCATCGGTTAGGGCTCCGAGGTTGATGAAGTAGGGTGATCGACGCCCACTCTTCAGGGTGAAGAGCTCATCTGGGCTTGGGGCCAATCTTAGGGCTCCCTTCTCTATGAGGAGGTCGAGGAAGACCCGCTCGATCTTGGCCTTTGAGACGAGGCCTCCACCCTCAAGGGTGAATTCACCCCGCTCTATGTAGTCCTCTATGGTTCCATAGTAGAGGGTGGAGCCGCAGTATTCGCAGTGGAGCCGTGTCTCCTCAGCCCTCCCACCGGCCTCAACCCTGAACCTCGTCTTCGGAGGCTTATATGGGGAGTTCGTTGGACAAAGCGGATTTGGACATCTGAAAACCCCCTCCACCATCTTCGGCGGCTCTATTCGACGCTTCTCCCTCACCTTCCAGTCCTCTATGATGTTGACTGTTGCCTCGGGGGCTACGAGGGCTATGAGGTTTATCTCCCTCGATGTTAGGTATCTCCCCTCCAGCTTTATCAAGTCCTTACGGCCAAGCTTCCTGCTCTCAACGTTCATCGCTATTAGAACCTTAGCCTCCGGGTCGTGTCTCAGCAGCTTGAGGACGAGGAAGGCCTTGCCAGCGGGTATGTGGTCGATGACTATGCCGCTCTCTATCTTCCTTACCAGGAGCTCCCTCTCGGACAATCCAGCATCGATATGGCTTGGGGGCTAAAAAGCTTCCCGTTAGGGCGCCACAGCCTTCAGGGCGTGGAGAAGCTTCGGGACGAGGCCTCTACGCTGATAGTCCTCCTTCATAGCCTTGATGTCGTAGCCATAGTTCTCTGCGCACTCCCTCAGCAGCCTCTTAGCCACCCTTATGCCGTAGGAGAAGACGAGTTTTATCCCCCTCCTGGCGATGCCATTCTTTATGCACTGCTTAGACCAGGTCTCTATGAGGCTTGGAGCCCACTCCAAATTGTGTCTCCAGCATTTCAGTATAAGCTCCGAATGCCTCTGCGTCAGGTCTTCATAGGTGAAGGAGCGGGTTTTACCCCTTAGGCTTCCCATGCTTACGAGGAAAAGCGGCACTATGAGGCTTCTATAGGTTCTAAGCCTCTCAACGAGGTCTATGGTGAGGCAGACATCCTCCTCGGTTTCACCTGGAAGGCCGACGATGAGGGTTGAAACCGGAATCCAGCTATGCTCCTCCAATATGCCGAAGGCCCTCTCAACGACGTCGGGCCAATCCTCAGGCTTGAAGGGGAGGCATTTACCAGCCATCAATCTCCTCATCAGCCTTGGACTGCCGGTCTCTATCCCCGTCTGACCGCTGATGAATCGGTCGGACTCGCCGACCTCCTCGACTCTGGATATCCCCTCAACCGCCTCGGGGGCTGAGGCTACAGACGCCAGGGCGAAGTGGCTTAGGCCTACTCCCTCGACGCCTGGCACCGACTTCACAGCCTTGAAGAGGTTGACGACGGCCTCCACATCGACCTCCCAGGGCTTCCTGGCCCTATAGCGTAGGACATCCTCCGCATGGAGTATCGGATTTCTCCTTCCATGCCGCACATTCACCTCAACCTCCTTCAGTATGTGTGGTATTGGGAGGGCTCTATATCTCTGGAGTGTAGGCTCGCAGAAGCGGCATCCCCTTCCACAGCCCCTCGCTATCTCAACCAAGCCGTCGATGGTGGCCCCCCTGATGATGGGTATCTCCTCCACTGGGACGGGTTCACCATAGACGACGGAGGGTAGAGGCTCACCTCGGACAGCCTTCTCGAAGAGGGGGCCGACGACACGCTCACCCTCGCCGACGACGACGCAGTCTATGCCAAGACTCCCCTGGGGTTCGCCTACAAGCTGCCAGGCCCCTGGGCCTCCGACGATGATCCTCGGCCTATAACGCCTAACGCTTGGATGGTTTAGGAGCTCCCTGAACTTCAC
>CAZGKJ010000096.1:0-3146 GCA_964525955.1 uncultured Candidatus Bathyarchaeia archaeon | reverse complement strand
ATCGGCTCTGCAATCTTCTTCGGATTTATATCTATGCATCTCTTCAACTGACGCACCGCAAAGTTGCTCATCGGAACGATGCACTTCACCGCAGGAGAGCATGCAAAATCTCTGTAAGGTCGCTGCAAAGGCTCGTGGTCAATCACCGCCCAATCTATGATTTTCGCCCCGTTGAGCGATGACACATACGAAGAGAGCATCCACGAATCAAGATGGAAGATGCACACATCAAACTCACGACACCGCTCCGCAAGCGCAGGATGGAATATCGTCGCATCTCCACCGACAATTCTCACATCTCTGTCCTCAATGCGAAATTCTATTTCTGCGCCTTCATAGCCGAAATACGAGAATATCGTTACATCATGCTTCTCAGCAAGCGCATGGCATATATAGCGGGTGCATACTCCATAACCACTGCTGACAAACGGAGCAACCGAAAGATACGCTATCTTCATCCTGCGCTCATCTCCTCACAGAAAGCGCAGAAATGTATTATGCAAGCGAGAGCTCCACCGTGAAGACCCATGTAGTTCCTTCCACCTTCGTTCCCAGCGTCTCAACCTTTCTGTTCAGGTTCACGGCATCATCAGTAGCTCCGTTTGCGACAGTCCACTCGTTCCATGTCCAGTTCGCATCTGCGCTTCCGAATGTTGCTCTGAACACTGCCTTCTGGTCACTTCCATACTGAGGATAGCCAGAATCCATAGGTTTGTAGCATTTGTTTGCTCCCATTAGTCCTGTCTGCGTCGCATCCGCAGGTTGCGTGCCATCACCGACGCCTATGTGCGCATGTGCGTTGTCAAAAGGCGTGAAACTTCCTCCGCAAATAGCAGTCCACATCGTATTTATGCCTTCGTTGAGAAAGATGTTGCCTTTCGTCTTTTTCTCGCCTCTGAACAGTGATGAAAACCTCCGCTTCAACTCCTCTATGCTCGCACCCGCTCTCGCAAGCCTCTCTACCTCTCCATGCGGGTCTTCAAATTTTGTTACTATGAACAGGGACTTCAGCACGCCTCTCTCCTTCATCGCTCATAGAAAAGTAAAGTTAAGGTTATATAAATATTGCGTGTGTAATAATAGTTAAGGATGCCGACGCTTGAAGGCATCAGAGTCTCGCCAATAGAAAGGAAGTTGCGGTATGTTGATGGCATCGCATCGGACAGAGGCATTGACCTCTCATCGCTGAAATGGGGCTTTGAGCTTCCTAAAATATTCGCAAACTCTGAGTGGGCAGTTTACATACGACTGCTGCTTGACTTAGACCTCGTGCTGAGCTTGCACTTCCCACCTCTTGACCTCAAGTTCCCTCTTCCTGATTTCCCCGCTTGGATGCTCAAAATTGACAAGGCACGCTACGGCATCTCAAAATACGACGAGAGCATATACGACCCTGAACAAGTCTCGCCGAAACCTTTGGAGAATCTTCTGTGGGACTTTCACTATAAGGCACTGCGAAAATGCACACGAGAATACAAACTCACAGGAAAGGCTCTGCAAAAATATGCGGACTTCTACAAAAACTCGCTCATTGAGAAAGAAGTAAGAGATTACTATGTTGAAGACATGTTCACAAGATGGGCAGTCGCAGAATCTAAAGCGATTTACGCTTCTTATGTCGGCTTCGCAGTCGTCGGCATCATGGTGGTTTCACCTCCAAAGGGTTCAGGAGCAGAAATAACGCTTAGGAGGTCGGATGACTGGAAAACAAAAGTGGCGGTGAAATCTTATCAGGTTTATGAGGGTCATGTCGGCTTCGTAAGGGTCGGCTACTTCCGTGTCGTCCACAAGAAATACGGTGTTGACGAATACTACCTGAAATCAGTGAGCGATGAGTTCAAAAGGCGTATTGAGGAATTCCACAACCGCATCGGAGGCTTGAAAATCACCGTGCCTTACCCGAAGACTATCTTAGGTTCAAGCGAGCCTCCACCTATCACATTCTTCTTCAACATGCAACGCCTCCTGTGGCATCAAAGAAGAGACATAATGCACTATAAAGGTGGTGAGCATCAACTACAACTGCAAAACATCATAATAAGAGTGAAGAAAATTCTCAACAGGAAAGGCATCGTTGCACAGCAACGCCTCCTATATCTGAACTTTGCACAGGAGTATGTTTATTTATATCATCCGACAGAGGAGGAGAAGCGTCCTGAAGAGTGGGGTCGTTCAAAAGAATTCAAAAAGATTATGGAACGAGAAGAAATCGTCAGGAAATACAAGGAACTCGGCGCAGATGAGAACATCCTTCGTGAGATTATTGACGCTATCAATCTGTGGGCTACTGCCATTCCTCCACCATAGAATTTTATATTTGTTAGAAAGGTGCAATTACTCTGTGAGGTGATGCCTGCCTTGTCGGAAGAAAGGTTTGCTGCGGGAATAAACCCGCAGGATGCACAGAGAATTCGTGATATTGTCTGGCGTCTCCTCGTTGAGTGTTCTGACCTCGCAATATCCCTCGCAGCGTTCTCGTGTGAGAGGGAAGACTGCCCGCTGAAAGAGCGAACAAGAGAAATTGCGAAACTCCTCACAGATTTGCGTGCAGCATCTCCGAGATATGTGCCTCCTGCCTCTGTTTCCGCAGGCGATACTATCTCTTCTTTTACACCAAATCCGCACCTCGCAGGTTATCAGATGTCCTCTGATGCTCCTAAACACTCAAAGGAAGATGTTGAAAACGAACAAAAGGAGGGATGAGGGATGCCCACAATTGAGGATTTGAGGTTGCGTCGTGGCGAAGTCGTTGATGAAACATTCTTTGATAACCTCGCAGATATTCTTGAGTCTTCAATCATCAAAGGCGCTGTTGATATGTATGGTTATATGCATAAGGACATCATTCCTGATGCCGATTTAAAGTATAGGCTCGGCACGGATAACAGGAGACTTAAGGAAGTTCATGTGAATGACGGCTTCTTCTCTCACTCTCTGAGCGTTCAAGGCAAACCCGTGCTGAAAGATGGTGACCCTATCTACATCGCAGATTTGTATGCACAGGCTCGTGTCTCCGTCTCTGAAGCGATAAAAAACGCCCTGAAGCCTTTTCTACTTGCGAAGGAAATAGAGAAGGATGTTTCTGCGATGTCAGATGTCTTCGCAACGGATGTCGCAATCTCCGAAGATGGTCGCCTGAGAATTCA
>CAZGKJ010000095.1:0-3180 GCA_964525955.1 uncultured Candidatus Bathyarchaeia archaeon | reverse complement strand
AGGATCAAATGCTTATGGAGGTGAGGGAAAAACCTTATTCCTCCACCTCGAAGGGTGGCTCTATGCTGAAGCCCCAGGGGAATATCGTCGGCCTATCCCTCGGATAAAGTTCGAGAAGCTTCCTCCGGAGCTCCAGGTCTCGCTTGGTGAAGGGGGCGGCCTCCCGTTGGAATAGAGTCGCCCTATATGGGGAGAGGCGTGCCACCAGGGTGTCAGCCCTCACCCTCAAACCCTCCCTGTCATCCCTGCTGATGGCTATATCCCTCAAACCCGTCGGCGTCTCGAAGAGCTCCACCTCGAAGTATTTACCAAGCTCCTCGGCCACCTCCTCCAGGTTTAAACCCCTCCACCACCTGAACCTGACATAAATGTAGGGTTTCCCCATCCAGATTCACTACCATTTCCAGCTATATAAATGAAGATAACATTCCTCAGCCCATCTTGAAACCTATCAGCTCCTCAACGTATTCCTTAACCCTAGTCGGCGTCAACCCCCTCTCAGCCAGCTCCCTCCTAAGCTTTAGCATCATCTCAGGCACATCTATCTTCATTGGGCAGAACTCCCTGCATCTGCCGCAGAGTGTGCATGTGTAGGCCATCGGGGCGGCCGCCTCAATTCCACCAGCTAGGAACCTCGTGAGGATGGCCCCTATACCCCCAACATAAATGTGTCCAAAGTATCCTGCGACGAGGGGGTAGATGGTGCACTCGTAGAGGCAGCCCCCACATCTAAGGCATCTAAGGGCCTGTCTATATACCGGATCCCTCGCCATCTCCCTCCGATGGTTGTCTAGGAGGACGACGTGGTACTCCCTGGGTCCATGAGCTCCATAGACGATCTGCTTCTCTATATCCCCAGTCTTGCTGGGACCGCTTATAAGATTGACGTAGCTCGACGACTTATAGTTAGCGTATCTCATCGCTACCTCCACAACCAGCATACCATCCTGGAGCGTTGGAACGATCTTCTCCAAACCAGCTAGGACGATGTGCTTATCTGGAAGGCCAGTCACAAGCTTCGCATTCCCCTCGTTTTCGATGATGAACACCGTCCCCGTCTCAGCTGCGATGGCGTTGGCGCCGGTGATCCCAACCCTCGCCTTTATGAATTTCTCCCTTAGGAAATCCCTAGCCGCCGTAACTAGGGTGGGTATATCTGGCTTGAATTCTCTACCCATAACCTTAGAGAAGAGTTCAGCTACCCTCTCCCTTCGGACATGAACGGCTGGCGCTAGGATGTGCATCGGCCGGGAGCCCATCTGCTGGACTATGAACTCCCCTAGATCCGTCTCATAGACCTCGCATCCCGCCTCCTCCAGATGTCTATTTAGATCCAGCTCCTCAGATGTCATGCTCTTAGCCTTAACAACTATGTCTCCCGCCTTCACCTGATCGGTGATGTATTCAACAGCCTCCTCAGCGGTCTCAGCTATTATACAGCTTCCATGTAGATCCTCAACTCTATCCTTAACCTCCTTAGCCAGCTCATCCATGTGTAGCAGGGAGTAATCCTTCACCTCCCTAAGCTTCTCAGCCTTCTCCTCGATCCACGGATAAATCTTGAAGGCCTCCGCCCTATTCCTCCGAAATCTCTCAACAGCCCTCCTAAGGGCCACCCTGAGATCCTCATCCATCGCCGCATCCCATAGGGTTTTGAAGTATTCATCGAAACTCCCCATATACATCACCCCCCTAAGGCCATATCGAGTATCTGAGCTATATCCAGAACCTGGATGCCTCTGAGGTCCTCATCTTCAACCCAAAGCTCCAATCCCCTCCTCATGTTGAGGATGCACTGAGGGCAGGCGGTGACTATTGCATCCAATTCCCCGGATATCCTATCCTCCTCGACGAGTTTACGTGCGGCGGCCATAGATGCGAGGGATGGAGCCACCGCGGTTAGGAGTCCTCCCCCTCCACAGCAGGCTGAGCGTTCTCTCGTGAAGCGTTGCTCGAATATCTCTAGGCCTGGAATCAGTTTCAGGAGCGCTCTGGGCTCGTCATATATTCCCATCCTCCTCCCAAGCTCACAGGGATCATGGTACATCACCTTCATCTTCACCTCCCTAAATTCGATAGGCCGTTCCTTAAGCACCTTGACGAGGAACTGGGTTAGGTGGAGAACCCTGGGGAGTTTCAACCCCATCCGTTCCTTATATATCTCCTTGAAGGCTCTTAGACACGCTGGACATGGGACGACGATGAGATCAAAGCGATTCAGTTCCTCAGCGTTCTCAACAGCCAACCTCCTCATCTCCCCCTGACATCCCACGAGGAAGAGGGGATATCCACAGCAGTTCTCCTCTATGATCTGGAAGGGGCACCCCAATCTCTCCAGGAGCATCTGAATCTTCCCCAACTCCTCGATAAGGTGTCTCCTATAGGTGCATCCCCTCCATAGAAGGATTTGCCCATCCATGCTCCTACTCTAATAGACATCCTAAATGAGCCTAAAAATTGAACCCTTCATTTAAGTAGGAGATATATGTAGGCTATCACGTAGCCGTGGTTGGAACAGGTAGGGTTGGAAGGCCGACCGCCTACACCCTACTCCGTTGAGGGTTTGATAGAGAAGCTCTCCCTGGTTGATATAAAGCCAGGCCTGGCGTAGGCCTTCGGCGAGGAGTTGAAACATGATCCCCTCTGGTCCACAGTTCGAATAGGGGGACAGCTCCTCGAGGAGTATCTCGCCTCAACGGGTAAAACCCTTGACAGGGAGGCCATCGTCGAATATTTCCGAGGGGTCTCGAAGCGTATCGTCGACATAATCGGGGAACCGAGTATGGCCTAGCCTCAGCCTTCAGGGACATAATCCGCAGCATAATCGAGGATCGACGTGAAATCTACAGCGTAGCCGTCTCCAGGGAGATGCCTGGCATACCCGAAGCGGTGAATGTCAACGTTCCGATCCACGTCGGCCGGAGCTTTGGACCAGACCTATGGGGTGAGTTGACGGAGGAGGAGCAGAGAGTCATCATAGAGGTGGCTAAGGCCATCTATGAGACCTATAAGCTGGACCTTGAGGCCATTGGGAAAACCCCTTAAGCTCAGCTGGGGGAGTTGATAAGATGGAGTTCGACCTGATAATCGAGGGTGGAGCAATCCTCGACGGCTCTGGGAACCCCTGGTTCAAGGCCGATGTAGGAGTCGTCGACGACCACATAGAGGCCATAGGCCACC
>CAZGKJ010000094.1:0-3184 GCA_964525955.1 uncultured Candidatus Bathyarchaeia archaeon | reverse complement strand
CTCCTTCAGCAGCAGGTAGACGCCAAGCCCCCTCCCGCCGATCCAGCTTCTCAGAACCTTATCGGGGAGAGTCTCATAGGAGACGGCTCCACTCCATAGGTCTACCCTTGCGATCCTCCCCATATATCCGCCGGACATCTCCGTAATAGGTTTGGAGGTTCATTAGAAAAGCTTTATCATCAAGTGAACGATGCTTAAGGAGATGACCCCTAAGCCCATAACCCTCGGCGAGTGGAGGATCAACATCGATCCAGCGTCCAGGCCGAGGGTCATGATGCTTGAGCTGACCACGAGATGCAACGCCAAATGTCGACACTGCTTTAGGTTCAGTGTTCCAGGCGCCCTAAAACTCGGAGACATGAGCTCCAACACCATTAAACGGGTTCTGGGGGAGGCCTCAAGCATCGGCGTCAAACGCCTAATCCTCTCGGGGTGGGGTGAGCCGACGGTTCACCCAGGGATTTTAGATGTCGTCGAGGAGGCGAAGTCCCATGGATTGGAGGTGGCCCTAAACACGAATGGTTTGAGGCTGGGGGAGATGGCTGATGAGCTATGCACCCTCGGCTTAGATGAGTTGATCGTCAGCCTTGAGGCTGCTGATCCAGAGCTATATGGAGCTCTGAGGTTTAGGGGAGGCCTTGAATTGGTCACCGAGGGCCTAATGGCTGTTAGGGAGATGAAGAATAGGCTTCACAGCCCCAGGCCCCTCGTAGCGTTGCATGTCACCCTCAGCTCCCTCAACTATGGGGAACTCCCAGACCTCATGGAGTATGCCTCGAAGGTTGGGGCTTCGAGGATCGTTGTCAGCAACTACATCCCGACGGGAACTGAGGGGGAGCACCTCACCCTAATAGGGCGGGGAGACCAGGAGGGGGTTATGCTGAGGCTCGGCGTCCTCGCCTTCAAGCATGGAATAGATGTCGTAAAACCCCAATTCGAGCCTAAGGCGACGAGGAGATGTCCCTTCATAGAGTCCCAGGGCCTCTACATCAGATGGGACGGCTCAGTGGCTCCATGCATAAACTACGCCCACATCTGGACCCCAACCCTCGACGGGATAAGGAGAATGATAAAGCCCATCACCTTCGGAGACCTTAGGCATCAAAGCCTCAGGGAAATATGGCTCAGCGACGAATACCTCAGGTTCAGGCTGACCCTTAAGACCGGCTCACTCCCAAGCTGCCTCGACTGCGACCTAAGACCCTACTGCACATATACATTGACGAATGAGGCTGACTGCTGGGGCAACACGCCGACATGCGCCCACTGCCCCTACATCCACAACCTCGCCTACTGCCCACTATGAGGCATTGAGCAGAATAACAGTGGCTGTTATTCTAATCGCTTTATCCACCGCCCGCAGGGGGAAACACGACGACCCTACTTCCATCCCTAACCTCGGCTTCTAAGCCTCCGAGAAAAACGACGTTACGCCCATCGATGAGAACCCTATAATCGGGGTTCAGCTCCCCATCCCTGATGAGGAGCTCCAAAAGCTCAGGGAAGGTCTCCTTGAGGGCCATCCCAGCTTCTCCCTCGAGGTAGATGACCACTCAACCTCCATCGACGTCAGCCTTTTTGGGATGAGGATAAAGGCTTATCGAGTCCTCCACCATAGCTATGGAGATGATTAGGGAGCTTAGCCGTGAGGATTTGATGGACTTCATCTATGGGGCCGACATATATGGAACGGGTGGGGGAGGCTCGAGGAGCTGGGCACTCCAACAGTTGGAGGAGGCTGAGGGTTATAGCTTCAGGCTTATCGACGTCGATGAGATTCCTGGGGATGCGGTCGTCGCCTGCCCCTACGGCGTAGGCGGAGGGGTTAGGGAGGAGGTTAGGAGGAGACTCAGCGGTCTGCCGAGGCTCCAACGAGGTGAGGTGGTATCCCTCGGCGTGGAGGCCCTTGAAGGCTTCCTGGGAAGGGAGCTATACGGCTTTGTGGCCGGTGAGCTTGGAGCTGGAAACACCTTCCTGGCGATGTATATGGCAGCCCTGACGGGGAGGTATATCGTCGATGGAGACGCCGTTGGACGCTCAGTCCCTGAGGTTGGGCACTCCACCTTCAACCTCCTCGGCATCGACATCACCCCCTATGTCGTTGTCTCGCCCTTCGGAGACGTCCTCATAGTCACAAGGGTTCTCAACGACTCCAGGGCTGAGGACATCGACCGCTATCTGGCCGTGGCCTCTGGGGGTGGAGTAACCGTCATAGACCATCCAATTGAGGGGCGGAGGCTGAGGGGGGCGATCGTTGAGGGAACCATCTCGAAGAGCATAGAGGTGGGTCGGACGCTGAGAGAGGCGGGGGAGAAGGGTGGAGACCCCGTTGAGGCTGTTGTGGAGGCCACCGGTGGAGCCGTCATCTTCAGAGGCGTCGTGGAGGAGTTTAGACGTGAGGGGCGTAAGGGCTTCCTATGGGGTGAGACCCATATAAGAGGCGTAGGCGAATACGCCGGTAGATGGATGAGGATATGGTTTAAGAATGAGAACCTCGTCTCCTGGCTCGACGACAGGCCCTATGTCACCTGCCCAGACCTCATAACGCTGCTGGATCCGGAGACGGGTTATGCATTATCAAACTTCGCCGATGACGTAGGGCCTGGGAGGGAGGTGGCCGTCATAGGCATCAAGGCTCCGGAGATTTGGAGGACGCAGCGAGGCCTGGAGCTTCTATCGCCGAGATACTTCGGCTTCGACATCGATTATAGGCCCCTGGAGGAGGTTCTATCCGAGGCCTAGAGAACTCTGATTACCCCCCTCCGCGGCTCGAATATCCATCCATTATATCTCAGCTCGTCTAGAATCCTTTCAAGCTCTGCGTCGTTTAGGTTGAACTCGCTTCTTAGGAGGTCTTTGAACTCCTCCTCGGTGAAGCTCTGTCCGCTGAAGCCTCCTACGAAGTCGAGGATACTCCTCTTCTCGCTTATGGGCATGGTCGGCGTTGGGGCTGGCTCCACAACCCTCGGGGCCTCCAGGGGTTTCTCAACAGCCTCAAGCTCCTCGAATTCGAAGAGGCCTCGACGCTTGCGCATTCGACGCTCCTCAACGGCTTCGAGGTGGCGTTGATACTCCCTCCTAGCCAGCTCGTATAGGCTTCGGATCTTACCTGGAATGTCGAGGCCTACGAGGACGCCTACAATGGAGACCCAGGGGGAACGCTCTATGGGGTATATGCCAAGAA
>CAZGKJ010000093.1:0-3189 GCA_964525955.1 uncultured Candidatus Bathyarchaeia archaeon | reverse complement strand
CAGAGTGGTTTCTCGCAGTCTCCTACGCCCTATGGATGATCGGCTCAGGCGTGGCGATATGGAAGAAGGGCCTAGACCGCAGGGCCATCGTTGAGAGGTTGAGGCGCTACGTCGAGTTCGACTCCCAGTCTAAGCGGATCGCAGCCGCCTTGGCTCTTGGCTTCGGCATAGGGGTCAACTGCGGCATCTTCGGCGCCGGAGGCGGCATCCTCATCATGATGGTTCTAATCTTCGTCTTCGACTACGCCATCCACAAGGCCGTGGGAACCTCGACGATCATCATGGCTATAACAGCAGCCTCGGGGGCAGCCGGATACTGGATGAGGGGGAACATAAACCCCACTGCAGCCCTCATAGTGGCGTCGACAACAATCCTGGGAGGCGTCTCAGGGGCGAGGCTGGCCAACATCCTAAGCGAGAAGACCCTATCCCGAATAGTCGGAGCCACCTTCATAATCCTAGGCATAGCCCTGACCTGGTTTAGGCTGACGCATTTAGCATAGCTTAATCGGCTTCTCCAAACGGCTTAGGAGGACAACCGAACTCGGTGGATGCTCGTCGAGGATGTGGTATCCCGAGGCCTCAGCCAAGGCCTCGGCGAAGCGCCTTATGTCGCTGTGCCGTGCCATCTCATCGTATCCGAAGCGGTATCTGGCGTATCCGACGCTCATAGCAGCCTTAGGCTCAATGTAGGTCGCATTAGATAGCTCAGCCAGCCTAGCATAGGCCTCTGGGCTATGCATATTGTATCCAGGCAGAAGTGTATGCCTAAGAACAGTTGGACAGCTGAAGCTGTTCAGGAGCTCCAGAGTCTCCATTAGCCGCTTCCACCCATCCCTGACGAGGGGTCTACAGGTTCGTTTATAGGTCTCCTCATCTGGGGCTGAGACGCTTACGTATAGCTGGGAGGGTTCATGTTCAAGGTTTGCTAATACATCTGGTCTGAGGCCGTTGGTGACTATGAAGACTGTTTTGAAGCCGTGGTTGAAGTATGCCTCGACGAGTTCTCCAAGCCTCGGATATAGCGTCGGCTCCCCCTCGAGGCTGATGGCTGCATGGATGGGGTTTCGGGCTTCGAGATACATCTCCCTCGGAACCCTGGGGTTTCCTCCGAATCCGCTTATGGCCCTGCGATGAGCCTCTATGGAGGCCTCAACGATGAACTCTGGATCCTCAGCCTCCTCAGGTGGGAAATGTGTTTGATCCCATGTTATGCCTAGGTCGCTTGGCTGTGCTCTCCAGCAGTAGATGCAGCTCTGTAGGCATCTTCCAAGGCTTGGAGTCATCTGGAGGCATCGGTGGCATGGTATCCCGTAGAAGCGCTGCTTATAGCAGTATTCGGCGCCGCCGGTTCTCAGGCTCTTCCTCGTCCAGTGACAAGCCTTAACGGCGCTGTGGCTGCCTACGAATTGATATCCCTGCCTCCTGTATACCCTCCTAAGCTCCTCTGGTATCGGCATCAGAAAAATTAGAAGCCGTAGAGCTTTGAATACTTCTCCTCCAGATACCTCAGGAAGGGTTCAACCCTCAGGGGGCTTCCAGTCGCCACCTCTATCAGCCTCGGCGGATCATAGAGGTTCCCATATCTATGCACATGCATCCTAAGCCACTCACGAACCTCCTTGAAGCTCCCAGCCTCCACCCTCTCCCTCCAATCTGGGAGCTCCCTCTCCATCACACTCAGCAACTGGCCTCCGATGATGTTCCCAAGGGCGTAGCTTGGGAAGTATCCATAGCTTCCGCTCGCCCAGTGGATGTCCTGCATAACCCCCTCTGAGGGATGCTCGATCTCAACGCCGAGATACTTCTCATATCGCTCATTCCAGACCTCGGGCAGCTCTTCGACGTCGACCCTGTCCTCGAAGAGAGCCTTCTCCAACTCGAAGCGGATTATTATGTGGAGGCCATAGGTAACCTCATCGGCGTCGACTCGGATCTTCCCAGGCTTAACGATGTTCACAGCCCTGACGAAGTCCTGGAGCTCCACGTCGTCGAGGACTCCGATCATCTTCCTCAGCTTTGGGTAGAAGTAGCTCCAGAACTCATGGCTCCTCCCGACGATGTTCTCAACGAACCTCGACTGGGACTCGTGGAAGCCCATGGAGCAGGCCTCCCCGACTGGTTGATACCTCCACTCCTCTGGGAGGTTGTGATCATATAGGGCGTGGCCGCACTCATGGAGCACCGAGAAGACGCTCTTATAGAAGGCATCCTCATAGTAGTGGGTCGTGATCCTTATGTCCACGTAGTAGCCGCTTGTGAAGGGGTGCTCAGACTCATCGATGCGCCCCCAGGCCTCCTCAGACCAGACATCATATCCGACGAACTCAGCTATAGCCCTGGAAACCCCCCTCTGAACATCTATGGGGACAGCCCTATGGAGGAAGTCTATTCGAGGCTGCTCAGATGAGAGGCACTTATCGATGAGCCTAACCAATCCGCTTTTAAGCTCCCTGAAGACCTTGTCGATCTCTTCGGCCGTCATCTTAGGCTCATAGATGTCTATGAGGGCGTCGTAGGGGGTCTTAGTCCCCTTAACCTCCATCAATAGCTCCGCCGCCTTCTTCCTAAGCTCCAGCAGCTTGCCAAGCTCAGGCTTGAAGGGCTCATAGTCCCGTGCAGCCTTAGCCTTTTCCCATACGCTTACGGTGATGGCCCTCTGCTTAGCCGTCTCAGCCACCAGCTCCTCTGGGAGGGCCGTCGCCTCATCATAGGTCTTCTTTATGAGCTCCACATTTCTACGCTCAACATCGCTGAGGGATTCGAAGCCTGGATGACCCATAACCTCCTTCAAGAGCTTCCCAACATCTGGATCCGTCGCCATCCTATGGATGAGGCGCTCCAGGAGGGAGAGCTGCTCGCTTCTAAGCGAAACCCCGCTTGGAGGCATCATGGTTCGCATATCCCAGCGGAGAAGCCCAGCAGCAGAGTTGAGGATCGCCAGATCCCTATATCGCTTCAGAAGCTCCTCATAGGCTGACTTAAGGGACTCCATCGACATCAGTTTGAAGGAGGCGGGAGAGATTATAACGATTTCTAAGCCCTAAACTCCAACTCCTCCCTAAGACGCTTTAGAAAGGACTTTAGGAAGCGTAGACGCCCCTCAGCGATCTCACGGGCCTCCTCCGTGTATAGCGGCCTCCTATACTTCGCCATGATCGCCTCCAAAACCATAGGGGCCTCTGAGAC
>CAZGKJ010000092.1:0-3202 GCA_964525955.1 uncultured Candidatus Bathyarchaeia archaeon | reverse complement strand
GGAGGGCTCAGGCCTGGAGAGCTTGTGGCCCCTATGGGCCGCGTGGGTTCAAATCCCACCCCCGGCGCCAAATTTGTGGTGAGTTGATGTGCTTCAGATAGTCGTCAAGGCGCCCTTAAATGTTATTTGTGATGAAAATTAAAGATATGAGATTTAAAACCCTATATCAATGCTCCTCCTTCTCCTCCCCCTATAGGTGGAGAGACGTCTATATCCTGCTTTGGTGAGTGTTTCGAGGGCGTGGTTCAGCCATCCGCCGAGATGCTCAACGCTGTGGGAGTCCGACCCTATGGTTATGTTCTCTATGCCCATACTCCTTGCAGCTTTAACGAATTCGAGGGTTGGGTAGCAGTCCCCTATTCCATGTCTATATCCTGAGGAGTTTATCTCAAAGCCGATGTGATGCTCCCTCATCGCCTCCAGGGCTTCGAGGGCTTCTGAGGCATACTCCCTGAAGTCTGGAATTCTTAACCCTATGGATGGGAGGTATCTCCTGAAGTAGTCTGGATGCGCCATCACGTCGAAGAGGCCTGACTCCACTGCTCTCCTAAACCATTTGAAGTAGGTTTTGATGGCCTTATGCATGGGCCTGGCGAAGAATCTATCGGCTCCATATCTATAGCCGAGGTCGCATTCCTCGACGATGTGGAGGGCGCCGAGGATGAAGTCGAAGGGATATTCGTCGAGGATGCGCTCTATTCGATGCTCCTCCCCTGGGAAGTAGTCCACCTCCACGCCGACTCTGAGCCTCACCGATGTCGAGGTCTGGGCCTCCTCAATCTCCCTGAAGTATTCCGGTATCTCGTCGGGGTCTATGCCCGTCGCCACATCGGGGCCTGAGACGATGAGGTGGGTTGTGAAGCATATCTCCTCAAGGCCTAAGGCCTCAGCCCTCCGAACATAGGCCTCGACGGTCGACCCCGGAGCCGTGTCGGCTGAGTGTCTTTCATGGATGTGGTAGTCCACTGGAACCCGCAGCCTCTCCATTAGGGCTATTGAAGGTCTCCAGGGATATTTGAGGGGTGTGCTCACTGATTATAAATGCCTCGATCCCCAATCCTCACCGTGATGGCTGGTGGAAGAATGGATGTTCGGGTTCTCATCCTGGCTTCGACGGCCTTCGCCCTCTACGTAACCTGTCCAAGAATGACGGCTATGATAGCCACCGAGTCGAAGATAGCTGGGTTAAACCCCGTTTTGACCATCGCCCTCGGCTGCATGATCGGCATACCCCTCTTCCTAATCCTCCTATACACCTTCCAGCATCTCGGAGTTGAGGTGACGGTTCTCCTCGCAGCCCTCTTCGACCTCGCAGCAGCCCTCCTCCTCGGCAGGATCGACCTGAAAGGCGGATTGGAGCTATTGATAATCACCCTCTTCGTCTACCTCGGGATAAGGGTTGCACCCCACCTGGCCGCAGCCATATTGAGGGTCATCCTCCATTTTTAATGGGTATAACCGGTTACTACTCTATCAGCTTCAATATATCCTCCATTATGTATTCTATGAAGTTCTCTATGGTGCTCTTGCTGAAGAGGGTGACGACGCAGTCCCTGGTTACGCCTACGACTATGCCCCGCCTAACGACTTCGAAGACGACATACCAGATTTTTCCATGCTTCAGATACTCGTGGTAGAGGCTTGTATCAGCCAGACTTGGGCCTGAGAGGCAGAGCTTCTCTATGCCTGGTATGTCTATGTCGTCGAACCAGATGAGCTTCGTCGCCTGTGGATTCGACTCATGGAGCTCCTTGAGGGTCTCATGGGGTATCCGTGCCTCTATGATCCTCCAGCGCTCCCCGAAGATGATCTCACCAAGCTTATTGGCCACATGGCTCGTCAAGAGCTTCTTCACACCCCTCGCCACCGATGGGGCGAGGACTATGAGGAAGACCCTACCGTCGAACCTCTTGAACCAGAAGGGGGCCTCCTCGGTGACGGGGGTCTCATGGCTCCTCCCCCTATAGTATCGGCGCTTAACGAAGTCTCGGCAGAAGACTCCTGAGAGGACATCCTCCTCCAGGCTTAGGTTTAATATCTCCGTGATGAGGGGGAGCCTCCCCTCCTCCCCCTCGTAGATCTCCTCCTCCCTGAAGTCCCTAAGCCTCTCCATCATCGTTGATAGTGAAGGCGGATCGGAGACCTCGAAGACCTTAGCTGGGAGAACCATCGGAATAGTGTAGGCCTCAATCCCTATTAAATTGACGATGCCTGCTAACCCTATAAGGCTCTGCTCCCTATATCTCTGGGATGATCGACTCCTACAGCTTCGGCGAGATCAAGGTTGATGGAGTTCGATATACCAGGGATCTGATCATACTCCCCAGCGGCGTCAAGCCAAACTGGTGGAGGAGGGAGGGACATAGGCTATGCATAGAAGACTTGGAGGAGGTGTTGGAGGAGAGGCCTGAGGTTCTGGTCATAGGCACCGGCTACTCAGGCCTGATGAGGGTTCCGGAGGAGTTGATTAGACGCCTGAGGGAGATGGGGATAGAGGTGGTGGCTCAGAGAACCGGTGAGGCTTGGAAGACCTATAACAGGCTGCTGGGGGAGGGTAGAAGGGTGGCGGCAGCCCTCCACCTCACCTGCTAACTTCCCTGATAGACTATCTCGCCGCCCACGATGGTCAATACCACCTTGATATCCTTCAACTCCTCCACCGGAACCGACAAGGGGTCTCGATCCAGGACGACGAGGTCAGCCAGCTTCCCAGGCTCTATGCTCCCCTTCAAATGCTCCTCCTTCCCCAGATATGCTCCATTCCAGGTATACAGCCTAATCGCATCCATCACCCCAATCGCCTCCTCTGGGCCGACGACCAAGCCGCTTCGGCTTCGCCTTGTGACGGCCTCATATATCTGGATGAGGGGGTTGCCGTCGCTGACGGGGTAGTCGCTGTTCCCACCGGCTATGATGCCCATCTCCAGCATCGACCTATGCGGATGCAGCCACCGAGCCCTCTCAGGGCCGAAGTTCTCCATGTAGTCGTCGCCAAGCCTCCACATGTAGCCTACGCTTGAGGAAGGCGTCACGCCCAGCTCCTTTATGCGCTTCAGCTGCCTGGGGGTGCAGAGGCTGTTATGCTCGATCCTATGCCTCATATCCGGTCTCGGCATCATCCTCTGAGCCTCCTCTATGGCGTCCAGGGCATAGTCGATGGCCCTATCCCCTATGCTGTGGATGCAAACCCTCAAACCGGCCC
>CAZGKJ010000091.1:0-3245 GCA_964525955.1 uncultured Candidatus Bathyarchaeia archaeon | reverse complement strand
GGGATAGATATCGATAATGCGTCAACGATCCTCTCTTGGGCCTTCGAGCTCTATGAGCGGGGCATAGTTACTGATGAACAGACGGGAATTCCTCTCAGATGGGGCGACGGTGAAGCCCTTCTCAGGATGCTGGAGGACTTAGCCTATCGTAGGGGCTTTGGAGCCGTATTGGCCGAGGGCTTCAAGGTGGCGGCCCAGAAGATCGGAGGCGGAGCTGATTATTATGCAATGGAAGTTAAGGGGCATGGGATCATAGACGGCGTTAGAACCTCCATAGCTTGGGGCTTCGGCCATATGGTGTCAACTCGAGGCGCCAGACATCTTGATGGTTCTCCGACGACGGAGGCGAGGGATATCTCCCCCGAGGAGGCCAATAGGCTCTTCGGAGTCCCTACAGCCGCCTATCAGACTGCCTATGAGGGAAAGGCTAAACTCGTATTCTGGTTTGAAAACTATAAGGCCCTTACGGACGCCCTCGGCATCTGCTACTTCTCCACCTATTGGGGTAGCACGGAGAAGCTGGGGCCAGAGGATTACGCCAGGCTCTTCAAGGCCGTGACTGGGGTAGAGCTCTCAGCTGAGGAGCTTATGAGGATTGGGTGGAAGATACATGAGGTGGAGAAGGCCTTCAACACCCTCCATGCGAGGTTCACGAGGAAGGATGACCTACCGCCGATGAGGGTATTCATCGAACCTGTGAAAACGGGTATCTGGAGGGGCTTCAAGCTCAGCTGGGAGAGATACAATGATATGCTAACCGAATACTACAGGCTTCACGGCTGGGATCCCGAGACCGGATGGCAGAGGAGAGAACCCCTTGAACGGCTCGGCCTTGGAGATGTAGCCGAGAAATTGGAGCGTTATGGATGCCTACTCGACTAAGGGGAGAGGCTTATACCCGGGAGTTGACCCAATGAGATTCTTCAACCAATCTGAGGAGAGGAGCTCCCTCAGGCGCTGCACCCCCCGTCGCTCCAGTCTTTCTCTTAGGGCGATATACTCATAGCGCTCCCAGGTGACGTGGGTTGCCTCCAAGCCGTAGACCTCAGCTGAATGTCTGAGGGTGAGGCAGACATCGGCTCTACCTGAGGCGACGGCTCTCGCCGTCTCGCTGTGGGTGTAGGTGATCAAATCGTATCCTCTAACCCTCCTCGAGGGATCTCCACATAGAGGTCCCAGGAGATGATCCAGATAGACCCGTGTTCCCGACCCCCTATTTCTATTGATGAGCCTCAGCTCACCCTCTATCAGCCCCTTTAAGGTCTCCTCTAAGGTGAGGGGTTCGAGGCCTGGTCTGTAGGCGAAGACGAGCTCCCTCATGTAGCCTCCAATCACCTCAACCCGGTCTGTGAGCCAGTAGGCTTCGAGGAAGCTCTGATTATACTCCCCTGTCTCTGGGTCGTAGAGATGGGAGGCGGCGACATCGCATTCCCCAAGGCTGAGGGAGGCCAGGGCTAACCCTGAGCCGATACAGGCATCCTCGATGTCGAGTCCCTCGGACCTCAGGCGGTCGAGGATGACGGTGAGGAAGATGTCATGGCTGTGGGCCAGCGTCAGGTCTGGAGCCTTAACCTCTCCAGCGGTCATCATCCTATAGGCATCTAGGATCCTCCGCTCAGCCTCGAGGTAGCGTTGTAGTAGCCTTTTGCCCTCCTCCGTCAATCTCATCCCACCCCTCTCAGCTCCGCCTCGCCGTGCGACAACCAATTTGAAGCCCGCCAACCGCTCAGCCCTTGAGATCCTCTCCCACGCCCTGGAGTAGGGGACGCCCAGCAGCCTTGAGGCCTTGAGGAGGGAGCCCCACTCCTCGATGAGCCTCAGTATAGAGGCCAGCTCCCAATCGATGAGGGGCTTGCTATCCAGCTCCAGGAGGAGTTGAATTCGCTCCCTCACATCCCTCAGGGAGTCGTCCATCGATGGATAGTTGGCTTGGGGTTTTTTATGTTGATCATAGGTCTTAAATTCGTTATCGGTTATCGAATAACGGTGAACGATTTGCGCAGAGGCCTAACAGCCACAATCGCAATCCTCATGATCTCCTTGGGAATCATAGGCTGGTATATTGTGGAGAGGCCCTCAGGGGAGCTCATCATATACCATGCGGGGAGCATGACCGACGTCGTCGAGAGCTGCGCCTCCATCCTGAGGCGTGGGGGCATCAAGGTGCTGAATGAGCCGAGTGGGAGCATCGACGCCATAAGGAAGGTGGTAGACCTGGGGAAGAGATGCGACCTCATCATAAGCGCCGACTATAGGTTGATACAAGCCCTCATGTTCGGGGAGTACGCCGAATGGTGTCTGAAGTATGCATCAAATGAGGTGGTCATCGCCTACTCATCAAAGAGCCGATACGCGGGGGAGATAAATGGGGAGAACTGGCTTGAGATACTCCTACGAGACAATGTGAGAGTGGGTTTCTCAGACCCAAATAAGGATCCCTGCGGCTACAGAGCCGTGATGGTGTTGGCTTTGGCCTCACTACACTACGATGACGATAGACCCCTGAGGATGCTGAGGGAACATGCCGGTATCACCTACATGATGAATGAGAGTGGAGTCTACATAGACTGTACGGGGCTTAACCCCGACTCGGTTAAGGTGTTCGTAAGGAGCAAATCCGTCGACCTCATCGCCCTCGTTGAGGCTGGCATGCTGGACTATGCCTTCGAGTATAGGAACGTCGCCGTCTCCAGGGGCCTATCCTACGTGGAGCTCCCCGATGAGTTGAATCTCGCCAATCCAGAGCTGGAGGACTGGTATGCGAAGGTCTCGCTTAAACTGGTGGCCACGGGGGGAGAGACGAAGACCCTTAAGGCCTCACCCATCGTCTATGGATTGACGGTGCCGCTGGACGCCCAGCATGTGGATACAGCGAAGAGGTTCATCAGGCTTCTTCTAAGCGATGAGGGGGGGAACATCCTGGAGGAGAGGGGCTTCAGACCCATAAAGGCTGAAGTCGTCGGCGAGGCACCGAAATGGCTTATGAAGCTCCTAAGGGAGGAGGTCTGATGTCCATTGAGACCGGCTCCCCCCTCGCCGGTGCCAGGTGGCTTCTCCTCTACCTATCAGGGCTGGCGAGCATCCTCATAGCAGTCCTTGTGATCCCCCTGCTCTTCCTCATCTCCATAGGGGTTGGATGGCTCCCAAATGTGGCTATGAGTCCCAAAGCCCTATCGGCTGTGGCCCTTTCGCTGGGAGCTGGAACCGTCTCGGCGTCGTTCTCAACGCTCTTCGGCGTCCCCCTC
>CAZGKJ010000090.1:0-3316 GCA_964525955.1 uncultured Candidatus Bathyarchaeia archaeon | reverse complement strand
AACAACCTCGTCGAGGTCGTAGTAGGTTAGTTTGTTGTTGATGGCTATGGCGGCGTGTAGGGAGTCGAAGAAGGAGAGTTGGGGGTGTCTCCCCCTAAGCTCCGCCGCATACTCAACGTCCCCCAGCCCCAATGGGGGGCATTTGGGCTTTGTATACATCATTATTGCGGTGTTCAAGGCGTTTAGGACTCGTCTCACCTCCTCATCGCTGCGGCCCCTCGACCTCATCACAAGGGAGAGCTCCACCGGTGCTATAGGGGAGATGTGGAGAATCATCTTACCCGCCTCGGCCTCCCTCAAGATTCTTAGAGCCCAGCTGTGATGTCTATCCCTTGGGTTTAGTGCGAGGAGGAATCCCGTCTCAACGAGAACCTCCACCCTCATCGCTCCTCCGAGAGACTTTTGAGGGCCTCCTCCTCCGCGACCCGTCTCAAGCCACGATCGAAGGATAGATCCCCTAGCACCTCCGCCAATATTTGGAAGGGGTTCTCAGCCTTCTCGATCAGTATTTTATTCCCCCTAAGCCTCAGGATCACCTCCTCCCCCTCCTTGAGGTTGAGGGCCTTCCTGAAGTCCCTTGGGATGACTATCCTCCCCCTCCTATCGATGCGGGTGAGGGCGCTCAAAATCCCACAGAATTAAAAAATTAATCCCACAATAATAAAATTTTCCCACAAATTAAGGGGAGGCCAGCTTGAAGGGGTTTAGAGGCCGCAGACTTCCAGTATGCGTCGATAGTTCTCATCGCCTGGCTCCCGTTTATACTGCTTTAAGGCCTCTATTAGGGGCTGTATCTCCGGCGGCTCTATGACTCTGCTTATCAGCCTCCTCATCCTGCGGTTTATGAAGAGGTATTGAGTGAGCGATGTGATGTTGGAGACCCGTCGATCGGTGCTGGCGGACTCGAAGTCTATCAGCCTCGGCTCTCCCCCTGAGACTATGATATGTCTATGGGCCCTGCTAAGCTCTCCGTGATCCAATCCGATCTCATCGAGTTTCCGAGCCTTCTCTAATAGGCTCTTTAGAACGCTTCTCAGTAGCTCCTCATCCCCTGGGCCTAAGGTCTCGATCCAATCGGGGAGGTACTCGCCCTTGATGAGCTCCATTAGGAGGAAGTTGTCGGTGTGTCTAACAAGCCTTGGGCCTACGCCTACATCGTTTGCCATCCTCAATTTCTCAGCCTCATCCCTGAAGGACTCCCTATCGGCGTCTGTTCGCCTAATCTTCAGGGCGTAGACCTCATCGCCGACCCTCGCCTCGACGGCTATGGAGACATGCCCCTTACCCAGAACCTTTAGGCCCTCAACCTCATGCCTCCCCTCGAGGATGATGGCTTCGACGCCGAGTCCCCTTAGCTCCTCCAATCTCCTCTCAGCCTCCTCCCCCGTGAACCTTGGATAGCAGAGGAGCAGGGATGCCCTCCCCTCCAGCAGCCTATCAAGGGGTATCTCAGCCTCCTCCAAGGCGGCCACCCCCAGATGAATCAAAAGAGGAGACTTATGAATCAAACTCTAATGAAGCCAGCTGGGCCTACCTCGAAGGAATTGGTTGAGGAACCCTATGAAATCCCCCTCAAGATATGGCTCTATCTCATCGTTCAGCAGTAAGCTGAATCCCTCCCTCATCCGCCTGCTTAGACGCTTTGGAACACCTATCCCCCTCCCCCCATCTACCTCGAGGTGATGCCTTAGGAGCTCCAGGGCCTCAGTCCACCTCCTTCGGGTGAGTATCCACCACCGTCCATCCTCTATCCAGGGTCCTGAGATGAGACCCTCAGAGCCTAAATGCTTCCTCAGGAATCTATCGCTGTGCTCCACAACCTCGACGGGAGGCCCCATATGCTTCTCGACGCTCGGCAGCTCTGCGGACTCGAGTTCATAGATGAGTATATGCCTCGAAGCCTCATCGCTCCATGCGGCTGACCTCAAAACCCCGAAGCCCCATCGCTCAAGGAGGCCCCTCAACGCCCTCTCAGCCTTGTAGAGCTGACCCCATAGTATGTCTGGGACATCGACATCGCTGTCAGGTATCACAACGAATAGGAGGTCTGAACCCCTAAGTCTCAGGGCCTCAAGAACCTCCTCAGCCGTGGGCCTCTCCTCCCCTGGATAGAAGTAGGTCTCCCTGGGCTCCCTGAGGAATCTCCTTGAAGCGGCGACGAAGCTCCAGAAGGAGTCCTCGGAGACTGGGGCCGCCACATTCCGATTCGGGTCTATGGGGTCGACGACGATGAGCGGCGTCCCGAAGCGTCTGCGGAGCTCCCTCGGATCTGGGCCAACCTCAAGCTGGATGACCGTCCCCCTACGCCATCTCGCAGCCGCCTCGAGGAGCTCCTCGAAGGAGCCGTAGTGGATGATGAGGAGTTCGCATAGGTATCCGGAGAAGCCTCCAACCTTAAGCTCAGCCCCGTAGACGCCTATACCCTTCATAAACCTCTTCAGCAGCCTAACCTCATCTCGCTGTTCAGGCTTCAGGTGCTCCCTTATATAGGCTGTGTGGAGGGGTGTTCGATCCGTTGCGGATTTGAGAGGTTCACCAGGCTTGATGCGGAAGCAGGGGACGAAGTCAACCTGGAACTCATCGATCCTCGCCTGTAGGTAGGGGTGCTCAGCGTAGGCCTCAACCCACCCAGAGCCTAGATAACCCTTAACAACCTCCAAGACCTGTGGGATGACCCCTCGATCATAGCCTGAGTCGAGGAGGATGAATATGTCGACGTCCCTCTCCCCAGAGAGCCAGGTTCCCTTCGCCACGCTGCCGTGAACCTCCGCCACAGCCTTGAAGCCAGCCTCCCTCAACCTCTCAGACAGCTCCCCTGAGACACGTCGACAGAATTCTTCAACCAGCCTCTCCTCCTCCCCTGTAGGCCTTATCCTATTCAGTATGCGTTCCCTCAGCTCGCCCCAGCTCATCCCCATGGCCTCAGCGCTATATGGTAGAGGCGGTGGTGTTATCTACTTTATCCTCAATATCTCATCGATGTCTATGGATTTGAAGAGGGCGAGGGAGAGGCTCCTCAACATCTATTATCGGTATCATCCACCCTTGAGGACGAGCTTCCTCGACGACTTGGAGTGGATTTGGGGAAGCCGATGGGGTGTGAACACGGAGGTTGGTAGGCTTAGGAAGGTTCTACTACATAGACCTGGGAGGGAGATCCTCGCCATAAAGGAGCCCTATGAGGAGTGGAGATACACCTACAAGCCGAAGCTGGAGGAGATGGTTAGGGATTATGAACGCCTCAAGGCTGCCTTTGAGGATGAGGGCGTGGAGGTTGTGGAGAGGCTCCCAGAGGAGGGGCCTAATCCAAGGCTTG
>CAZGKJ010000089.1:0-3321 GCA_964525955.1 uncultured Candidatus Bathyarchaeia archaeon | reverse complement strand
AGGAAGTAAAGGTCGTCCAGCGTTGAATTGAATGGTACACCTTGTATAATGTAATAGATATCCATGTAAGTATATATGCTGGTCGCTGTTTGTTCTGTTTTCTTTTCTCCGAAAGCCTTCATCAGAAGCGGCACCACATCTTGGACATCATCCATAGACCTAATTTCGTCGGCAATGCTTTCATTGATAAGGGGAATTTGGAATGTTTGGTATGGTTGCTGATTGCTGGATGTGCTGGGCGTAAGAGCTGAAACGTATATTTGTAGGGCTGTTCTGTTGATCTGCTCCATCAGGTGCGCGAGGTTTTCTTGGTACTTTTCCGTCATGGCTTGAGTAATGTCTTGGTTTGCCTTGATGCCTGCGGGGACCGAGATGAGAACCGCTATAGAGAAGCCCAAGGCGATGACCACCAACAACACCCTAACTTTCCTTCTTGAGACATTTCTGAAGGCTCTTGTTAAGACACCCAAATGCTTCACTTCCTTTAACAGCTACTATAGACTATAGTAAGTCTTATATTTATAAACGTTACTATCTACCATAGTAGCTCTCAAACATCTTGGGTTTGCGAATGAAACAAACTAAGAAACTCGTAATAACTTTGCTAACAATATTCCTTGTAACAACATCTTCTGCACCATTCATGCATAGAGCATCAGCGACACCCATCAAAGTAGCCTCTATCGATCCAGCCGAAGGACCCGTGGGTACAACCGTCAGAGTTGTTGGAGAAATCGACACACTGGCCGGAACATACCACATCAGGTGGGATGGAGAAAAGGTAAAAGAAGAGCATTGTGCATCAGGCAGCAAAGCCGTCAACGACACCTTCACGGTGCCCGCTTCCGTCAAAGGAGACCACAACGTAACTCTATACGATGTCACCACTAAAAAACAAAGCGATCCCGTGTTTTTCACGGTCACCACATCTTATCACGTATCAACAGAACCGACTCGAATACAAGAGGGACAAAACACGACGATAAAAGTAGACATGAAGGGGGCAGAAGGAGAGAAAAACATTACTCTCAGCATAACTGTAACTGACCCCACAACAGCATCATACACAGCATACCTTAAGATCACGACCAACGAAGACGGTTCAGGAAGCAATTCTACAATTTACTGGAAAGACTTTCCAGATGCAAACGCGAATTTCGTGGGAATCTACAAGATAGCCATAAATAACACTTTAGCGGCAAGCAACTTCACCGTTGGTTTGACAGACAAGCTCGTATACGGAGCGACAGAAACCGTCTACATTCAAGGTTCAGGATACGCTTCTAACGAAAAAGTTACCGTCGACATAAAGTTTGGTGAAGAATCTGTCGCAGGATACCCGAAGAATGTAACGGCCAGTAACAGGGGCAACGTAACTGATTCATGGAATATTCCAGCAGATGTAGTGACTGGAAACTACACAGTTACCTTAGCCAACGCTACCACACCAGGCACTGTTAAGGAACCAGCCGACATCCAAGATTTCAAGGTCAAGGGTCTTTGTCTGGTTCAAACACGAAATCTCGACGATGAACCCGTAGCGGACGTAACCGTTGAGGCTTACAACGCGACAACAAACGAGTTTTTGACCAGTGAAAAAACTAACAAAACGGGATGGGCAAAATTCATACTAGACGTTGGCAACTACAGCTTCAATGCCTTCTGGATGAACGTACATGTTGGCAGTTTACTCAATCAAACTCTAGTAGGAAACCTTACACGGATCTTAGAATGCCAACTCGCCCGCATCGGAATAACAGTCAAAGATGAAGCAAAAGTGCCCCTTCCATTCATTGACATCAGTCTAACATGTAACTACACAACAAGAGATGAGGAGAACCTTACAAAAACGTATCCGCTTGAGACAAATTTCACAGGAGTTGCCGACGCATGTAACCTGCTTACCAACATCAACTACACACTTGAGGCTCGACGCTATGGCTATCTATTCAACACTACACTCATAGAAAACTTGACAACCTCACTTTGGATCAACATCACATGCCCAACCTACACCTTATTCATCCACGTACTAGATTCAAAAGGGCTTCCCCTTCAGAACGTTCAAGTAAAGGTTTACGAATGGAGTAGCGGTTTAATAGACGAAGCAAACACCGACGACCATGGAAGCGTCAACTTCACTTGCACATTTGGAAAATACAGAGTTAGGGTGTACAACTATAGCTCGGAGCTAGGACACACAGTCCTTTTGAACGAAACAGTCGTGAACCTAATAGAAGACCAGTTATTCTTTGTCGTTCACTGCGAAATCTTCAACCTGACGCTTTCAGTACAGGTTACCGATTACTTTGGGCAACCCATCCCTAATGCCATAGTGAAGGTTGAAAGAAAATTTGAGCAAGAGTACACAGAAATAGCTAGCCTAACAACAGAATCCAACGGGACAGTGCGATTGCCTAAAATCGGCGGCCACTATCGCATTTCCGTGTACGTGCTAGGAAAACTTTGTGAAGTAAAGTCTTTATGGATTGACCACTCAAAGAACGTCTTGTTCAAATTAGACAAATACGTACTAATCGGTCCATATCTGCTGGAAACCGCCCAACTGATAACAATTATTATTATAAGCCTAACAATTGCGTTTTTCCTTGCAATAGAAAGAAAGGCAATATTGCGTAAGTTGAAGATAGGAAGCTCTAAAGAAGCCTCGCCGCCCAGAGCGATACCATGATACATGTTGTCTCGAAAGATTAAATAGCTACTACAGATAACAGTAGTAATAGAGACCAATGTCAACAAAGAAAAAATACAGAATCTCCAAATACAACGTTGAAGGTGAACAATTGGAAGCCATCCTTGGGCCACTCGAGGCAGACATTATCGAAGCGGTATGGGCTTCCAAAAAAACACCAGTCACTGTTAGAGAAATCTACGAGACTCTCAAGAAACAGACGAAAATCGCCTACACCACGGTCATGTCGACCATGAACAGACTGTATGAGAAAGGCTTGCTTGACAGACGAATTGAAAGGGGGAAAGGCGGACTGTATTACGTCTACTGGCCGAAACTGGGAAAACAGAATTTCAAGAAGTCAGCCGTTCGACAGGTCATCAGTAGCCTCCTCAACAACTTTGGGGAAATTGTTACGAGTTGTTTTATCGAGGAAGTCGCTACAAGTGAAGAAGAATTGAAGGCTCTAAGGGAACAACTTGAGAAATTGCTGAAGGAAAAGAGGAAGTGAAAGCATGTCTCCAATCGGCTTGGAAAGCGTCCTTACTCAGCTTTTTCAGCCTTACTTCTACTACTCAGTCATCCTTCTAACGGTTTCATCCATATGCGTCAAAATCCTTCTGAGACAC
>CAZGKJ010000088.1:0-3338 GCA_964525955.1 uncultured Candidatus Bathyarchaeia archaeon | reverse complement strand
CCCTCAACCCTCCTCCAACCATATTTGGTTTCATCATAGAAGGGATGGAATTTAACTATCTTTCCCCCAGCCAGTCGCCCCCTGATATTGATCCTCACAGGCGTCCCCAGCTTACGGTATTCCCTTGGGACATATCCCATCGCTATTCCGACATTTAGCGTTGGGCTATAGCCTCCGCTGGTGACCACGCCGATCTTCTGCCTCCCCTCCCCATCCCATATCTCATAGCCCTTTCTGGGTATGCCCCTCTCCTCCATCTTGATGCCGACCCTGAAGCGTTTAACCCCCTCCTCCCTGATGCGTAGCAGGGCCTCCCTGCCGATGAAGTCGCTGGGCTTCTTGAACTTCACAACCCATCGAAGCCTCGCCTCGAGGGGGTTGATATCCTCATCGATGTCGTTGCCATAGAGGCAGAGGCCCGCCTCCAATCTGAGGCTATCCCTGGCTCCGAGGCCGCAGGGCTTTATCCCAAACTCCTCCCCAGCCTCGAGGAGGCTATCCCACACCTTGAGAGCCTTCTCAGGTCTATCAGGGGTGGCGTCGAAGATGAAGACCTCGAAGCCATCCTCACCTGTGTAGCCTGTCCTCGCAGCCATGGCCTCAACGCCGCTGAGCTCCAGCTCCACTATCTGGAAGCGCTCAACGTCGCTGAGGGGTCTTGAGCTTATCTTCTCCAAAGTCCTCAGAGCCTTAGGGCCCTGAACAGCTATCATGGCGATCTCATCGGAGACGTCTTTGAGCTCGACGTCGAAGCCCTCTGAATGCCTCAGGAACCAGTTGAAGTCCTTCTCCCTGTTCGATGCGTTATAGACGACGAAGAAGTGGTCAGGCGTCAATTTATAGATGATGAGGTCGTCGACTATTCCTCCCCTCTCGTTACACATCACAGTGTATAGGCCCCTGCCGGGTTCGAGGGTTGAGACGTTGTTTGTGACGACGTAGTTCAGGAATCTCTCGGCGTCGGGCCCCTCAGCTCGCATCCTCCCCATGTGGCTTGTGTCGAAGATTCCTACTGCGTTCCTGACTGCGTTGTGCTCTGGGATTATGCCCTCATACCAGACGGGCATCTCGAAGCCTGCGAACTCTATGAGGCGGCCATGCTCCCTATGATACTCGTAGAGCTGAGTCCTCCTCAGAGTCATCTCATCACCATCTCCCTTTTATCGCTCTCTGGGTTAAAACGATTCTCACCCCCTATAGGGGGTGATCTTCACCCTATCTGGGGAGAAGGAGAGCTCCTTCCCACACTTGGGGCATCTCCCATTATATTTGCGAATTATATCCTGCGGGGGCTTTAGGACGTCACCCTTATAGAGGACGTAGCCGCATCGGGAGCAGACTATCTCCTGAGGCATGAGAATCCCCGAGGGATAACTCCCCTGAAGATTAAAGCTTATCTCATCTAAGGTGGGAGTGATATGGGATGAGGAGGATCAGGAGGAGGGTTCCAAGGCTTAGGTTCAGGGGGTTTAGGCTTCCACCCCTCGCCGTCGCCCTCGCCATAGCTCTCTTCGCATCCTTCATCATCGGCGGCGGCATCTACGACATCGTCGATAACCCCCCCTCCATCATCCGCGGTCCAGGGGGCTGGATCGCCATACACCCCTATATGAGTTGGCAGACCCTAAATGAGAGCATCGTCGCCATGATCTTCTACTTCCTCTCCTTCCTCGGCCTCTACCTCGGCTATCAGGCCAGCAGGGTCTCCTATGATCGCAGGAGGGCCTTCACATACCTATTCATCGGCATGGGCCTCATCCTCATATCCATCTCAGGCTGCTACTACCTCTACTTCCTCAAGCAGAGCATCCTCAGGTAACATATCTACAGCCCTGTTGATTCTATGGGAAAGAGTTTAGAGAGTGGGGGAGAAGGGTTTAGGGGTGTGATGAGATGCCGGAGAGGAAGCGGGTGGGCTTCATAGGGCTGGGCCTCATGGGGAGCAGGATGTCGATGAACCTCCTCAAGGCGGGATTCCCCCTCACCGTCTGGAATAGGACGAGGGAGAAGATGAAGCCCCTCCTCGAGGCCGGAGCTGAGGGGGCTAACTCCCCGAGGGAGGTGGCTGAGCGGAGCGACGTCGTCATAGACATCGTAACCGACTCCCCAGATGTGGAGGAGGTTCTCCTCGGGCCGGAGGGGGTTATCCACGGCGCCAGGCCTGGACTCATAGTCATCGACATGAGCACCATCTCCCCCATAGTCACAAGGCGAATAGCTGAGAAGCTGGCTGAGAGGGGGGTTAGGATGCTGGACGCCCCCGTCAGCGGAGGAATCATAGGAGCGGAGAGGGGGACGCTCAGTATCATGGTCGGCGGCGACTACGAGACCTTCAAGGAGTGCCTCCCCATCTTCGAGGCGATGGGGAAGACGATCACATACTGCGGAGGCCACGGGATGGGTCAGATGGTGAAGGCCGTCAACCAGATACTGGTCTCGGTGACGATGCTCGCCGTAGCTGAGGCCCTCATGTTCGCCTCAAAGGCCGGACTAGACCTGGAGACGACGCTGAAGGCGGTCTCAGGCGGGGCAGCCGGAAGCTGGCAGCTAACAAACAATGGGGCGAGGCTGCTGAGAGGCGACTTGGAGCCAGGCTTCAAGGTTGAGCATCTATTGAAGGATCTCAGGATCATCATGGAGGTGGCCAGGGAGATCAACATGCCCCTACCGGGGACGGCCTTAGCCTACCAGTTATATAGGAGCCTGATGGCTGAGGGTTTGGGGGAGAAGGGAACCCAAGCGGTGATAAGGGTGTATGAGAAGCTCGCTGGAGCTCCCCTCCTGAGAGGTGATTGATATGGGTATGCGTGAGAGGTTTAGGGGTAGGGACTTCCTGACGCTGATGGACTATACGCCCCAGGAGATCGAGTATATCCTCGACGTCTCAGCGGAGTTCAAGAGGATGTGGATGCGCCGAGAGCCCCATGAATACCTCAGGGGCAGAACAATAGCGATGATCTTCGAGAAGCATAGCACCAGAACCCGCTTCAGCTTCCAAGCGGCCATAGCCCACCTGGGGGCTCAGAGCTTCTACGCAGTTCCACAGCAGATGCAGCTGGCACGGGGTGAACCGATAAAGGATACGGCGAGGATTATAGACAGATACTGCGACGCCCTCGTCATAAGAACCTATGGCCAGGAGATCGTGGAGGAGTATGCCAAATACATGGTTCACCCCGTCATAAACGCCCTCACAGACCTGACACATCCATGCCAGGGTTTGGCTGACATGCTGACCATAAGGGAGCATAAGGGGAGGATAAGGGGGCTGAAGTTGGCCTACGTCGGAGACCCATGGAACGTCTGCCAGACGCTGATGGTCTGCGGAAGCCTATTGG
>CAZGKJ010000087.1:0-3342 GCA_964525955.1 uncultured Candidatus Bathyarchaeia archaeon | reverse complement strand
ACCTCAACCATCATCTTCGCAGCCGGATGCTGGACATCCATCTCATCGAGGATCGTCCTCCCATCGCTGGTTATGGTGACGTCTCCGAAGCTGTCGACGAGCATCTTATCCATACCCTTAGGGCCGAGGGAGGACTTCAAGGCCTCAGCTATTATGACGGCTGCGGCGATGTTATTCCTCTGAGCCTCCCTTCCACGCTCCCTCCTCGTCCCCTCCTTGAGAATCAACACTGGGACGCCCGTCATCGCAGACAAAATAGGCACCTCCCAAAAATGGGCGACTAAAAGGCGATTTTTAAATCTTTCCTGAATTGTTCAAATCAACTAAATGTTGAAGCCTATCACAAGCCTTTTAATGGAGGATGTGGGAAGGGAGACGGGGTCATGAATTATGAGAAAAGGGATCATTCATTTGATTGGACATTTTATATATGTTGTGTTGTATTGTTTATTGATTCTTTTCTGCATCCTCCATTACAACTCAGCTAATTTAAGACTACCATTATATTCTGGATGGGCGCTCTTGATCTTTGGGGCGTTATTCCTTCTATGGTCGAGCCAATCCCGTAGGGGAGGACGTATGAGAAGTGGTGGGGAGGTCTTCGTTGAGAGTGGCCCATACACCCTCGTCCGCCACCCCGAATTCCTGGGTCATATCTTGATAATCTCCGCCCTCATCCTCATGACCCAGCGCTGGATCAGTTTAGTTATGGGTTTGACGCTGATTGGTCTACTCTCCTCAGCTATGATGATGGAGGAGGGGGAGAACATAGAGAAGTTTGGTGATGCCTATAGGGATTATATGGAGAGAGTTCCGAGGATAAATCTACCAGCAGGAATAATTAAGCGGATGATCCGAAGGGGAGGGGAGTAAGCTCCTGGGCTTAGGGCTGACATCGGAGGGTTAATCCTCTAAACTTAATAGAGGACGAACATCCACTATCGTGATGCTCCCCCTCCTAAAACCCTTCAGAGACGAGGCAAAAGCCAGGGAGATATGCAGCCTCATCGAGAAACTCTCAGGGGATAGAGCCTACAGGATCGTCCACGTCTGCGGAACCCATGAGGACACCATAACCAGATTCGGCCTTAGAAGCCTACTGCCCAGGAATGTGGAGGTTAGGATGGGGCCTGGATGCCCCGTCTGCACCGTCTCCCCAGGGCACATAGAGAACGCCATCAACCTCGCCGAGGAGCATGGAGTCATCCTAACAACCTTCGGAGACATGGTTAGGGTTCCATCACCTCGAGGCTCACTGGCGGAGGCGAGGGCGAGGGGGGGCGATGTTAGGGTTGTATACAGCATCCACGACGCCGTCAGGATCGCTGAGAAGACCGATAGGGAGGTGGTTCACTTCGCAGTGGGCTTCGAGACGACGGCACCCACCACGGCGGCGGAGCTCCTCGCTGGGCCTCCGGAGAACTTCTCCGTATACGTCGCCCATCTATTGATTCCCCCTGCGATGCTCCACCTCCTGGAGCTCGGTGAGGCCCCCATAGACGGCTTCATAAACCCTGGGCATGTCAGCACCATCATCGGCGTTAGGGGCTATGGGGAGATAGAGAGACGCTTCAAGGTGCCTCAGGTCATCGCAGGCTTTGAGCCCCTCGATGTCCTCATCGCCGTGGCCATGATCCTAAAGCAGATCGCCGATGGCAGAGGCGAGATCGAGAACGAGTATCGAAGGGCTGTGAGATATGAGGGAAACGTGAAGGCTCAGAGATTGATGGATGAGGTCTTCAGGGTTGTCGACGCAGCCTGGAGGGGCATAGGGGTCATAAGGCGTTCTGGGCTGGCCCTGAGGGGGGAGTTTGAGGAGTATGACGCCTCAAAGCGCTTCGACCTTGAGGTGTCGGAGAGCTATGAGATGCCTGAGGGATGCAGATGCGGGGAGGTTTTGAGGGCGTTGATCTATCCCTGGGAGTGCCCCCTCTTCCAGAGGGCTTGCACCCCTGAGACGCCGGTCGGCCCATGCATGGTCTCCCGTGAGGGGAGCTGCTATATAGCTGCGAAGTATGGTGTAGAGGGGTGAGGCATGACCCTCGCCAGGGTTCACATCTACGTCTCAGGTCGAGTTCAGGGAGTCTTCTACCGCAGCAACACGAGGAGGAAGGCCCTGGAGCTGGGAATAACCGGATGGGTGAGGAACCTCCCAGATGGGAGGGTTGAGATCGTCGCAGAGGGGGAGAGGGAGAGGCTTCTAAGCCTAATAGAGTGGTGTAGGCGTGGCCCACCCCTCGCAAGGGTTGACGGCGTCGAAGTAGAGTGGGAGGAGCCGAAGGGGGAGTTTGAATCCTTCACCATCAGGTGGTGAGGGTAGATTTATCAACCGCCCCGAGAGGTTGAAAGTTGTAAGAGGTGTTTGGAGTGAAGAGGGTCTACGACTTCGAGGAGGGCGGAAAGGAGATGAAGGCCCTCCTCGGCGGAAAGGGTGCAGGCCTCGCAGAGATGACTAAGCTAGGCCTCAGGGTTCCACCGGGATTCACCATCACCACAAAGACATGCATAGAGTTCTTCAAGGCCGGAGGAAGATTCCCCGAGGGCCTATGGGAGGAGGTTCTGGAGCATCTGAAGCGATTGGAGGAGAAGACCGGCAAACGCTTCGGAGACCCTGAGAATCCGCTGCTTGTCTCCGTAAGAAGCGGAGCCCCCATCTCAATGCCTGGGATGATGGATACTGTGCTGAACCTCGGCATGAACGATGAGGTCGTGGAGGGCCTTGCGAAGCTGACTGGAGATCCAAGATTTGCTTATGACGCCTATAGGCGCTTCATCACCATGTTCTCCGACGTCGTGATGCATCTTGACAGACACAGGTTCGAGGAGATCTTCGATGAGGAGAAGCGGCGTGAAGGCGTAAAGGAGGATCCGGAGCTCAGCGTCGAGGGCCTAAAAAGGGTTGTGGAGAGGCAGAAGAAGCTCTATGAGGAGTTGACTGGTAGCCCCTTCCCCCAAGACCCCTATGAGCAGCTGAGGCTTGCCATAGCGGCCGTCTTCAACTCCTGGAACAATCCGAGGGCCGTGAAGTATAGGGAGATTGAGGGGATACCCGATGACATGGGGACTGCCTGCAACATACAGATGATGGTCTTCGGAAACATGGGGTGGGACTCTGGGAGCGGAGTCATGTTCACCAGGAACCCATCAAACGGGGAGAAGGGCCTCTACGGCGAGGTGTTATTCAACGCCCAGGGTGAGGACGTCGTCGCAGGCATCAGAACCCCACTCTCAATAGAGGACTTGAAGGAGGTGAAGCCGGAGCTCTATAAGGAGCTGGAGGAGGTGGCTGAGAAGCTTGAGCGCCACTATAGGGATATGCAGGACGTCGAGTTCACCATAGAG
>CAZGKJ010000086.1:0-3355 GCA_964525955.1 uncultured Candidatus Bathyarchaeia archaeon | reverse complement strand
GAGTTCCCCGGGCGGTCGAAAATATATGAAAGAATAATAGAAACATGCAAAGAAAAGAATGCATGGATAACTAATGCACATGACATAGTAGAATGGCTTATAATGAGAGAAAAAATTCCTTCAAGTGCAAAATGGACATAGAACTGCAAATAGCAGAGGAAGATGAAAGGGAAAAGTGGGATATGTTAGTGGAGAATTCTCCCTATGGCACGATATTTCACACATGGAAATGGCTTAAGATAGTGGAGAGGCATACGAACATGAGACTTTATCCCATCATAGGAATGAAAGGTACGACTGTAGTGGGCATATATCCTATTTTTCTGCACAAAAGATTATTAAGGTCTGTTTTTTCGCCTCCTCCATGGGTTGCTGTTCCATATTTGGGACCTGTGATTTTGGAATACGAGAAATTGAAGCAGGACAAGAAGGAATCCATTTTCATAGAGTTCCAGAGGAGTGTTGATGAATTCATAAGAGAAGAGATGAAAGCGCATTACTCGTTCATAAAAACTGCTCCTGGCATCATAGATGCTCGCCCTTTTAAATGGAGCGGATATATAGTGGAACCCATATATAACTATGTGATAGACCTGAGAAAAGGTGCTAATTTCGTTTTCAATCAATTCAAAAGGAATTTACGCAATGACATAAGCAGAGCAGAAAAAAGAGGAATCTCTGTTGAAGAAGGTTCTAAGGAGGAACTGAAGTGGATTTACAATGCTGTTAAGAGGAGATATAGTGAGCAAAATAAAAGGGTTTCAACGACAGAAATGTATTTACTTGATCTATATGATACCTTTTATCCTCAAAACATGAAGATTTTCGTTGCTAAGTATGATGGGGAGATTGTTGGAGGTTTGCTAAACATTTATGAAAATAAAAAAATATTAAATTGGATGGGTAATGTTAAAACAAACATAAGAGGGGTATCTCCGAATGACTTACTTCACTGGGAAGTTATAAAATGGGCAACTGAGCATGATTTGAAATATTACGAGTTGGTAGGAGCGAACACTGAACGACTATGCCACTATAAATCAAAGTATAATCCAAGTCTATCAATATGCTTTTCCGCAAAGAAATATCTCTCCTTTTCGGCGAAATTAGTAGAAAGTGCCTATTTTAATATTTTTAAACCTATTTCTGAAAAGAATAGATGAGGGAATGAACATAGATATAAAAATAAGTGATGAAAGGGAATGGAAGAAATTAGAAGGAAATCCACAACATGGCACGATATTCCACACATGGGAATGGCTTAAGATCGTTGAGAGGCACACGAACATGGAACTTTATCCCATTATTGGGATGAAAGATACGACTGTAGTGGGCATATATCCTATTTTTCTGCACAAAAGATTATTAAGGTCTGTTTTCTCACCACCACCATGGGTAGCAGTCCCATATTTGGGACCTGTGATATTGGAATACGAGAAATTGAAGCAGGACAAGAAGGAATTCATTTTTATAGAGTTCCAGAGGAGTGTTGATGAATTCATAAGAGAAGAGATGAGAGCGCATTACTCGCTCATAAAAACTGCTCCCGGCATACTTGATGCACGACCACTCAAATGGAACGGATATATAGTAGAACCCATATATAACTATGTGATAGACCTGAGAAAAGGCGCTGATTCCATTTTCAAAAATTTCAAAAAAAAGCTCCGGCAGAACATAAACAGAGCAAAAAGAAGAGGAATTTCTGTGGAAGAGGGTTCTAAGGAGGATTTAGAGTGGATTTACGAGACTATCGTGACAAGATATGAGGAGCAGAATAGGAAAACTTCTCTTTCCAAAGGATATCTCATAGACTTGTTCAATACATTCCATCCTCAAAACATGAAAATCTTTGTCGCTAAATATAACGGCGAACTGATTGGCGGTATGATTGATTTTTATTATAAAAACAAAGTAACGAGTTGGTTAGGTAATGTAAAATCAAATGTGGGAGGTATGTCTCCTAACGAATTACTACAATGGGAGGCTATAAAACATGCAAATAAATGCGGTATGGAATATTATGAGGAAATAGGAGCGAACACTGAACGACTATGCCACTATAAATCAAAGTATAATCCAAATCTTTTATTATGCTTCTCCGCAAAAAAATATAACACTTTCTTTGCAAAATTTGTGGAATATGCTTACTTAACTGTTAGAAATATGGAAAGATGAGAGTGGAAATAGAGATAGCGAAAGAAGAGGACAGGGAAGAATGGGATAAATTAGTAGAGGCTTCTCCTCACAGTACCATATTCCACACTTGGAAATGGCTTAAGATCATGGAAAAATATTCTTGGATGAAAACAGTTATGAGGAAACGTGTGAAATGCAAACTCTATCCGGTTATAGGATTAAAAGGAGAGACGCCAATCGGAGTTTTCCCTCTGTTCCTTTATAATTCCTCTTTGTTCAGAATGGTGGCATCGCCCCCTTCTAAGGTTGAAGTCGATTACTTGGGACCTCTGATAGTAAATTATGACAAATTAAAGCAGAATAAAAGAGAGTCTATGTTTATGGAATTCCAAAATGCTGTTGATGAGTTCATTGTGTCAGAATTAAAGGCTGACTATATATCCGTAAAAACACCTCCTGAAATGATAGATTGTCGCCCATTTGTGTGGAGTGGTTATGATGTGAAACCCAGGTTCAATTATATAATTGATTTGGGTAGGGGTATTGACTACTTATGGAAACAGTTCAAGAGGAAACTCAGAATAACGATAAATGCTGCTGAAAGAAAAAGTATTTCTGTAGAAGAAGGCTCTATAAAAGACTTAGAATATATTTATAAGTATTATTATGAGACATTTGAATCGCAAGGACTCAGTATTAATTTTTCTAAGGAATATTTATTTGATGTGTATGATGCTTTCTATCCACACAACCTGAAGGTTTTTGTTGCGAGATATCAGGGGGAGTTTGCGAGTGGCATGATAGCTACTTGTTTTAGAAATATCTTTTCAGATTGGCGAGGCAGTGTCTTTCCAGATTTAAAGACAATACCTTCAAACGATTTACTCCACTGGGAAACAATGAAATGGGCAATAAACAATGGATTTAAATATTACGAAATAACATGGGCAAATACTCCAAGATTAAACCCTTTTAAGTCAAAATATAATCCAGATTTATCAATTTACTTCTCGGCTACGAAACACACTTCTTTTTTGTCTAAACTTATAGATGTCGGCTATACACGGATATTAAAAATGAGTATGGGGAGAAAGGGAAATAAGGGATAAAAATGGGCGTATATTCAAGATTGGAGAAAGCGAGAAATATTGGATTAAAGAGGAGCATGTTGGTAGGATATAATTTGTTTTTGAGAAAGATAGACATGTCGTTGAAG
>CAZGKJ010000085.1:0-3420 GCA_964525955.1 uncultured Candidatus Bathyarchaeia archaeon | reverse complement strand
CCGCCATAGAGGCTGTTAGAGGCGGCGTCAAGCCCCTCGTCGTCTGTAAGGGAAAGGCCGGCTACAACACCATAACAGCCGTCAGCGGTGGAGGATTGAAGGCCGCCGTGGGTGGAGCCTCCGTGGAGGAGCATATAGAGGACACCCTCCAAACGGGGAGGGGGCTAAATGATAGGAGGCTCGTCGAGGTCTTGGCGAGGGAAGGCGGCGAAAGGGTTTTAGAGCTGAGAGACTTCGGCATAGACCTCCAGGTGGGGCGTGGAGGCGTCTACGTCGGCAATACACCTGGGAGAGGCGGATTGGAGCTGGCTGTGGGATTGAGGGATTACGCCCTGAAGGTCGGGGTGGAGCTCCTGGAGGACACCATCATAACCAGAATCCTCGTGGAGGATAGCAAGGCCATAGGGGCAGTCGGCTACAACCATCTGAGAGATGAGGCCTACGTCCTCTCAGCCAGGGCGGTCATCCTCGCCACCGGTGGAGCTGGAGCACTATACCAGAGAAACGACTGCCCCAGGGGAGCCGTGGGCGACGGCTATAGCCTGGCATATCAAGCCGGAGCTCGATTGAGGGATATGGAGTTCATCCAGTTCTTTCCCCTCGCCCTCGCCGAGGAGGGATTCCCACCCTTCCTCATAGGTGGACGCCTCTCAGAGGAGGGGAGGCTGCTGAACGCCTTGGGGGAGGACATCGTGGAGAAGTATGCAATAAAGGATAGACCGCTCGTTCTAAGGGCGAGAGACCTCCTCTCCAGGGCGATCATGATGGAGATCAAAGCCGGTAGAGGCGTCGATGGGGCTGTGCTCCTTGACATGAGGGGGGTGTTGAGGAGGGGAGTTGAAGGCTGGTTCTCCACAGCCTCATTTGGGACGCTTTTAGAGAAGTTGAGGGCCGCTGATAGGCCGGTGAAGGTGGCTCCCGTCAGCCACTTCACCATGGGGGGCGTAGCCATCGACGAATGGGGTCAAACCGATGTCGAAGGTCTCTATGCCGCTGGGGAGGTCGTCGGAGGCGTCCACGGAGCCAACAGGCATGGGGGAAACGCCCTCACCTCAGCCCTCGTCTTCGGAGCGAGAGCGGGGAGAAAGGCAGCCGAATACGCTAAGGAGGCCCCAACCATCAGGCCCAGCAGCTTCGAGGAGGAGCTCCAAAGCTATGAGAACCTAAAAGGCAAGGGGATGAAGGCTGAGGAGCTGCTTGGAAGGCTGAGGAGACTGATGTGGAGTAAGGTCGGCATACTGAGGAAAGGGGAGGAGCTGAGGGAATCCCTAAAGGAGATCGGGGAGCTGAGGGAGGAGGCCGAGGAGGTTAAGGCGGCGAAGGGGAGGGAGATGCTTCGAGCCTTGGAGCTTCCCATGGCCTTGGAGACGGCTGAGATGATATGCCGCTCAGCCCTGAAGAGAGCCGAGAGCCGTGGAGCCCACTATAGGGTTGACTATCCAGAGGAGGATGAGAGCTGGCTGAGGGTGATATATCTCCAGAAAGGGGCGGTGAGATGAGGCTCCACGTGAAGCCTCTATCCTCCAACGCTTAGATACCTCAGCATCGTCCTCAGATAGACCTCAACCGTCGGCCTCAGCGTTGAGAGGTTGAGATACTCGTCAGCCTGATGGGCGCCGCCTCCCCCAGGGCCGTAGTGGAGGCTTGGTATGCCACCCTCACCCGTGAAGACGTTGGCGTCCGTTATGCTCTTAGAATACTGGAATTCGGGTTCCCTGCCGTGAACCTCCTTGAAGGCCTCTGTGAAGGCCTTTATGATAGGCTCGTCGGGTGACATCTCGAAGGCCTCATACCTCGGCGGCTTGGTTCCAATCTCCACCTCAGCCCTTAGGCTGAGGGACTCAACGAGCTGCCTCATATCCTCTATGGCTGATGAGACGGTCTCACCTGGGACGAGAAGCCTGTTGACCTCGAAGCGGCAGTGGGCTGGAACGACAACCGAGTAGACCTTGTAGCCACCCTCGATCTTAAGGGTGCATAGGTTTCCCCTGCCGAATTTTGGATGCTCCCTCAGCTTCAGCCTGTGGAGGTTCGCTATGATGCGGGCCGCCTCCTCTATGGCGTTTATCCCCTCCTCGGGTCTGAAGGCGTGGGCGGCCCTACCCTTCACGACGATGTTGTAGAGTATCTTCCCCGTTATGCCCAGTGGTATGGCTCCGGAGCTATACCCCGAATATGGTTCGCCGATGATGACGGCGTCAGCCTTGGCGACGTGGGTTTTGAGCAGGGCCTTAGCCCCCTTTGAGTAGGCCTCCTCACCGACGACGGCTGTGTAGGCTATGGAGCCAGCTATGTCAGGCTCGGCTTCCACTATGGCCTTCAGGGCTGTCAATAGGCAGGCGAGGCCCCCCTTCATGTCGAGGGCTCCGAGGCCATAGAGGCGATCCCCCTTCACGACGGGTTTGAAGGGGTCTGTGCTCCATCCATCGCAGACGGGGACGGTGTCCAGGTGGCCGTTGAGCATAAGCATCCGCCCAGGCTTCCCAGAGTCCCATAGGGCGATGACGTTTGGGCGATCCTCCTCGACGACCTGTAGCTCCGGCTTAAGGCCGAGGGCCTCCAGCTCCGAGGCGACATACTCGGCCAGCTCCTTCTCCTCACCCACGATGGAGGGGATTGAAACCATCTCCTCCAGAAGCCTACGGCAGTAGGCATCATCGATGCGGCTTAGGGCCTCCATACGCATCAACCCTCCCCCCTCAACAATATAACACTTCACCGAGGGGTTAAAGCCGCTTTAACTCAAACCCTCAGCCCCACACCTTGCTCCAGGAGGAAGCTGTTGATCTCATCTCTCGTCGGAACCCTTCTACCGGCCCCGATCCTCATGGTTGTGAGAGCTCCAACGGCGTTAGCCAGCCTCCCAGCATCCTCAGGTGGCCAGCCCTTTAGATGGGCGTAGATGAAGGCAGCATTATAGGCGTCTCCGGCTCCCGTTGGGTCTATGGCCTCAACCCTATAGGCTGGGATGTTTAGGAGCTCCCCCTCCCAGGCTATGAGACATCCTGAGGCTCCCCTCTTAACCACTATCACCTCGGCCCCTGAATCCTGGAGCCTATGAACTCCATCTGGGTCTCTGGTTCCCGCTATGGCTTCAAGCTCAGCCTCGTTGAGGAGGACAACCTCAGCGATGGAGATGAGTCCCCTGAGGGTTTCAGGCTCTATTCGCCTCACCTTTGGACTCGGATCGAAGTATATGGGTAGGCCCTCATCCTCGGCGATCTCCACAGCCCTCAGGACGGCCTCCCTGCTCCTTTGCGATATGAGAGTGTATCCGGAGACGTATAGGGAGTTGGAGGCCTTGATGTATTCCTCATCTAAATCCCCGACTGAGAGATTGTCCGTTGCTCCAGGCAATCCTATGTAGGCGTGGCCCCCCTCGGCGTCGATGAGGACGAGGCATAGGGCTGTCGGCTCATC
>CAZGKJ010000084.1:3131-3424 GCA_964525955.1 uncultured Candidatus Bathyarchaeia archaeon | reverse complement strand
AGTGTAGATGAGCTGAAGCAATTTCTCGAGGAGAAAGGCCATCCAGTGGTGGAGAGATGGAAAGAATTAGAGATTGCTGAGGCTGAAGTGGCAGCTGAAGAAGCGAAAGCAATCCCTGAAGAACTAGCAGCTGTGACTGGCATCCCAATATCGCTGACAAATGTTAGAATTTATGCTAAAAAATTAATTATTAGGGGGAAGTGATTAAGATGGCGGCATCTGAGAAAAAGAAAGATAAAAGTGGTTTATCAGTTGACATTATAGGGTTAATATCCTCAGGGTTATCGGAGGTT
>CAZGKJ010000084.1:1121-3121 GCA_964525955.1 uncultured Candidatus Bathyarchaeia archaeon | reverse complement strand
TCGCTGAAGAGGTTAAGGTAATAGAAGAGATATTAACTACGGAGTTTGAAGAACCAACGTTCGAGTTTGTAGGTAATATCCATGAAGTTGAGATAGGTTCCACAAAGAGTGAAGGCGGAACTAGAGATAGAACATTAGTCGTAGGTGGAGAAACGCTGCCACCAGTATATAGATTGGTTGGTGCTGAAGAAGCAATGCCACACCGACCCATTATCGGGCTAGATGTATTTGATATGAGAATCGGTCTACCCAGAGCCGTTAAGCAATATATCAAAGACGTCATGGATGACCCTGCTGAATGGGCTAAGAGATGGGTCGATAAATTTGGAGCCGAACTAATAAATCTACATTTAATAAGTACCGATCCTTACATCAAGGATACACCTCCACGCGAAGCAGCTAAAGTAGTTGAGGACGTTTTACAAGCTGTTAAGGTTCCAATAACCGTGGGCGGTAGTGGGAATCCAGAGAAGGATCCTGAAGTATTCAAGGCGGTTGCTGACGTCGCGGAAGGTGAACGCATAGTACTAAACTCTTTGAATTTGGACATGAAGCTCGAAGACGTCTGTGAATATATCAAAAATAAGGATTGCATAGTAATCGCATTTACGCCAATGGATCTAGACAAAGCAAGAGAATTGAACAGAAAGCTATTTGATTATCTACCTAAGGAAAGAATATTAATGGATACAAACACAGCCGGAATTGGATATGGTCTTGACTACGGGTTCACTGTTATGGAAAGAGCTAGATTAGGTGCGTTAAAAGGGGATTCTGAGTTACAACAGCCATTGGCAACAGGAGTTACAAACGCTTTAGCCGCCAGAGAAGCGTGGATGAAGATGGATCCATTCTGGGGTCCAAGGGAGATTAGAACACCATTATGGGAAACATTATCCGGAATAGTCAATATTCTAGCAGGGGCAGACTACATTATGACTATGCACCCGTTAACAATGCAAACAGTCAACGAAATTGTTAAAGTATTAATGTCTGGCGAATTGGGTAAAGCTGAGGATATTATGGATTGGGTTAGTTGGAAGATATGAGGTGAATATAATGCCTTGGAAAGCGGTTAGCCCAATAGAGGTATATAAATTGCTTCCGAGAACAAACTGCAAAGAATGCGGTGAAGAGAACTGTATGGCATTCGCAGTGAAACTTGTTAACCGTTACTTGAGGAGCCAAAGCATAAAGGGAACTACGAAAAACTAAAAGCCATTCTGAGTCCTATGGTTAGAGAGATTGAGATAAAAAATGCTAAGAAAACAGTAAAAATCGGCGGCGAATACGTCATGCATAGACATGAACTAACATACATCAATCCAACTCCAATAGCTATAGATGTTGATGACTCGATGTCTAAAGAGGAAATTGCTAAGAGAATAGAATTTGTAGAGAATTTTGAGTACGAGTATATTGGCAGAAAGCTTTACTTAGATTTGCTAGCTATACGATCGGTAACAAATGACCCTGAAAAATATGGGGAAACAGTTAAATTTGTATCCGAAAACACCGATCTGCCATTAATATTATGTTCACTAAACCCGAAAGTGATCGAAGCAGGTTTATCTGTTTTATCAGATGCCAGTCCTCTAATTTACGCGGCTACAAAAGATAACTGGAAAGAAATGGCTGACATTGTTAAGAAACATGAGGTTCCTGTCGTGTTATTTAGTCCCGGAGATCTAAACATGCTAGTTTCTTTAGTAAATACATATCTCGAGCTAGGTATTGAAGACTTGGCCCTTGACCCAGGAACCTTTACTGGATCCAAAGGATTAGCATACACAATTAATGCATTTACCAAACTGAGATGGAAAGCATGCAATGAGGATTATAAATATGCTAGATTTCCACTAATAGGTACGCCTATCGTAGCTTGGGGAATGATTGACGGCGACGCGCAGCAAAAGATGTGGTGGGAGGCTATTACAGCCACCATGTTAATGACCAGATATGCCGACTTATTAATTATGCATTCGCTTGAAGGTTGGGTA
>CAZGKJ010000084.1:0-1111 GCA_964525955.1 uncultured Candidatus Bathyarchaeia archaeon | reverse complement strand
AAGGCAATTAGGTAGTCCTGATGAGAAATCACCAGTGTTTGTAACAGGAAACTATGCATTAACTTATTCGCTGGTGACTTCGGACATTGAAAGCGCCAAAGTTAATGGCTATCTGCTGGTTATTGACACTGAAGGTATAGCTGTTGAATGCGCGGTTCCAGGCAAAAAATTCGAACCAGATCTCATAGCAGAAACTTTAAGTGAAGCAGGTTTGGAAAAAATGGTTAAGCATAGAGTACTTATTATTCCTGGTAAGGCAGCTAGGTTAGCTGGTGATATTGAAGACGCGACGGGTTGGCGCGTCTTGGTCGGTCCATTGGATTCAAATGAAATAGGCAAGTTTGTATTTGAAAAGTGGAAGCCTGAAGTGTTAAGAGAGATATTCGGAGAGGAAGTATTGTAGTTTTAGTGATATTTCCTAATTTTTTTACTTGTTTCCCACCAAGTAGGGAATAGTTCCTTTTTACCTGGTAAAACAAAGCCAGCTAGATACTCATCCATAAAATCAGCATCCTTAAGTAGATCGTAGTATGCTAATAGTTTGGCTACCTCGATGGCTTCATCCCTAAATTTACTAGATACCAACGTGAGGTACGCTCCGCCCACAGACCCATTACCTAGGTATATTATTTTCGCATTTGTGAATTCCGGTAATAATCCTATCGCAGTAGCGTTATTTGGGTTAATATAGCTTCCAAATGCCCCACATATATATACTTTAGTGATGTCTTCGACGGATAACCTCATCTTTTTCATCAAAACAGAGATTGCAGCGCAAGCAGCGGATTTAGAGTCTATCAAATTAGCAATATCCTTCTCTGTAATTACTATATCTGTACCAGTGGCGCTATTCTCCTTAGGGACAACAACATATTCGTAGCCGTCAATACCTTCACGCACATAGGGCGATTCGATTTTCCTATTAAATTTACCTAACGCATCGATTAATCCGTTTCTAAATAATTCGCTTAATAAATCTATTAACCCGGATCCGCAGATTCCCTTTGGTTTCATATTTCCTATTACTTCGTACTTGGCCTTTAAAGATCGTGGATCAATTTTTACGCTTTCTATGGCTCCATAAGTAGCTCTCATGCCAAATCTAACACCC
>CAZGKJ010000083.1:0-3478 GCA_964525955.1 uncultured Candidatus Bathyarchaeia archaeon | reverse complement strand
CAACCCTCGTCTTCATGATGTATAGGGTCATCGACGACCGCCTGGAGCCTATGCCATGTAGAGTTGTGGACACGGGCTACGGAATAGAGCGGTGGAGCTGGCTCAGCCAGGGTTCGCCAAGCGCCTTCCACGCCATATATGGCTCACTGCTCGAAGAGCTGCTCAGGGAGGCGAGCATAGACGTCGAAGAGGGCTTGCTGGCCGAGGCGGCTAAACACTCCTGCATCTCAAGGGCTGAGGAGCTCCTCGAGGCGAGGGGGAGATTGGCGGAGCTCCTCGGCATGAGGCGTGATGAGCTCCTAAGGATTCTGAGACCCCTGGAGGCTATTTATACGGCTTTGGATCACACTAAGGGCCTCGTCTTCCTCCTCTCGGAGGGCGTCGTCCCATCAAACGTGAAGGAGGGGTATCTCGCAAGGCTGCTGCTCCGCAGAGCCTACAGGATGCTCCGCAGAGCTGGAATAGAGGCGAAGCTCCTCGACCTCGTGGAGGCCCAGATAGAATACTGGGGCGGAGACTTCCCACAGCTCAGGGAGATGAGGGATGAGATACTAGAGATGGTGGAGGTGGAGCTCGGCAAATACCGTGAAACCCTGAAGCGGGGTGGAAGCCTCGTCAGGAGGCTTCTGAGGCGAAGAAAGACGCTGGATGCTGAGACACTCATCGAACTCTATGACTCCCATGGATTGACGCCCGAAGACGTGGGGGAGGCAGCTTCACAGATGGGCGTTAGAGTCGAGGCTCCAGAGGACTTTTACGCAAGGGTAGCCCGAAGACACATGGCGGAGGCAGCAGCCGGGTTGGTTGAGGGGAGACCCCACATCGATGTGAGGGGGCTGCCGAAAACCAAGCCCCTCTACTACGAGGACGCATACATAAAGGAGTTCGAGGCTGAGGTTCTGGCAGTCCTCAACGGGGAGTATGTCATCCTCAACCAGACGGCCTTCTACCCAGAGGGTGGAGGACAGCCAGGGGACACCGGCTGGCTGATCAGGGGCGACTTGAAAACGAGGGTCGTCGACACCCAGATGGTGGAGGGGGTGATAGTCCACAGGGTTGAGGGAGAAAAACCCCTAAAACCCGGAGACAAGGTGAGAGGCCTCATAGACTGGGATCGGAGATACGCCCTCATGAGAAGCCACACGGCTACGCACATCCTCATCGGAGCCGCCAGGAGGGTTCTAGGCCTCCACGCCTGGCAATCAGGAACCCAGAAGGGGGTTGAACATAGCAGGCTGGACGTAAGCCACTACAGGAGGCTGACCCGAGGAGAGATAGAGGAGATAGAGCGATTGGCAAACCAGGTCGTCTGGGAGGCGAGGCCGGTGAGATGCCGATGGATGCCCCGAAACGAGGCTGAGGAGCGATACGGCTTCAGGCTCTACCAGGGCGGAGCCGTCCCAGGAGGCGAGATAAGGGTCGTCGAGATCGAGGAGTGGGATGTGGAGGCCTGCGCCGGAACACACGTGAAAAACACCCATGAGGTGGGCATCATAAAGATAGTCGCCACGGAGAGGGTTCAGGACGGCGTTGAACGCCTCATCTACTCCGTCGGCCCCTACGGATTGAGGGAGATACAGCACCGAGAGGAGCTCCTACTCAGAGCCTCAGAGACCCTTGGAGCCCCGATGGAGAAGCTTCCAGAGGCAGTCGTCAACACCCTAGAAAACGTTAGGAAGCTTCGAAGGGAGCTCAACGCCCTTATGAGGGAGGCCTCGGCGGCGAGGGCTGAGAGGCTGCTGAGGGAGGCTGAGGAGGTTGAGGGCTTGAAGCTCATAATCGAGTCTGAGAGGACTCCCCTCAACTACCTCATAGAGGTGGGGAACGCCCTAGCGGAGCGAGACCCCAACGTCGTCGCCATCCTCCTCTCAGAGATCGATGGCAGATTCATAGTCAAAGCCGGAGACAAGGCCGTTGAGAGGGGAGTCCACGCCGGAAGGCTGGCGAGGGCCTTAGCCAAGGTCATAGGAGGCGGAGGAGGAGGAAAACCCCACTTCGCCCAGGGGGGTGGGGGAGACCCCTCAAAGCTGGAAGAGGCCGAAGAGGCCATAAGGGAGGCCCTTAGAGGTCAGTTAAGCTCAGAGGGGAATCCGGTATAAGTGGTGGCCACTTATAACAATTCCACCATCTTCCTCAAGGCCTTCGATCTCTCCTCACGCTTCCTCGGCAGTCTCATTCGTTGATCCCATCGATCTCTACGCATAAGCTCCCTCATCACCCTAAGCATTAGGGTTAGGTCTCTGAAGAGGCGTGGCATATTCCTCCTGATCTCGACGAAGATCATCCTGGTGGCGTCATCCTCGAAGCCCTCCTCCAGCCATCTCAGCAGCCTCTCCCTCTCATTTCTCGTGAAGATGTAGCTCCTCACAGGCATCGACGTCGAGTCAACCCCTATACAGGTTTTTATGAAGCCTCATAATGGGTAGGGTTGTTTACGCATAACCTTTAATCCACCCCGAAGACTCCATATATCTGTCCCCTTTTAGGAGAAGGGATTTGTCATGGTCGATTGGGCTGCGATAGAGGAGAAGTGGCAGAGGAGATGGGAGGAGGCCCACCTCTTCGAGTCGGATCCAGACCCCGAGAAGCCTAAATTCTACATAACCGTCGCCTACCCCTACCCAAACTCGCCTCAACATATAGGGCATGGCCGAACCTATACGCTGGCCGATGTCCACGCCAGGTATCGAAGAATGCAGGGCTACAACGTCCTCCTGCCCATGGCCTGGCACTATACTGGGACACCCATCATAGCTATGGTCGAGCGCCTGAAGGAGGGGGATGAAGACCTCATAGAGACATTCACAGACATCTACCACATACCACGTGAACGCCTGAGGGAGCTTGAAACCCCAATAGGTATGGCCAGATACTTCACCGAGGAGATAAAGCAGGGAATGAAGCGTATGGGATACAGCATAGACTGGCGAAGGGAGTTCACAACCATCGACCCCTACTACAGCAAATTCATCCACTGGCAATTCGAGAAGCTACGTCAAAGGGGCTACATAACGCAGGGAAGCCACCCAGTAGGCTGGTGCCCCCACTGCGGAAACCCCGTCGGACAGCATGACACCATCGGAGACATAGAGCCTGAGATACAGGGGTTCACAGCCATAAAGTTCAGGGATGGCGATGAGATCTATCCAACGGCCACCCTCAGACCCGAAACAGTCTTCGGAGTCACAAACATCTGGGTCAACCCCGACGCAGACTATGTGAAGGCCAAGGTTGACGGAGAAACCTGGATCGTCAGCCAGAGGGCGGCTGAGAAGCTCGTCTTCCTCGGATGTAAAGTCGAGGTCCTGGAGAAGATGAAGGGGGTGGAGCTCCTCGGCCGTAGGGTCGTCAACCCGGCGACGGGGGCTGAAGTTCCCATACTTCCGGCTGAGTTCGTCGACCCAAACCATGCTACGGGCGTCGTCATGTCCGTTCCAGCCCACGCCCCCTACGACTACATAGCCCTAAAGACGCTTCA
>CAZGKJ010000082.1:0-3543 GCA_964525955.1 uncultured Candidatus Bathyarchaeia archaeon | reverse complement strand
TGGTATCAATATGACGCCTATCTGAGATGTCGATCCGAGGGGAGGCTATACTGCGAGGATATAATAAAGCTGAGGGATGCCTCACGCTGCCCCCTACCCTATGAGCTCCTAAACCCTATCGACGCCCTCTTCACACCCCTAAAGGCTGAAAACCTCATCCAGGAGGGGATGGGCCGAGAGCTCTACCTATTGGAGGAGAACATCTACACGCATCTCGTCGTTGAGAGATATACGATGTGGAATGGTGGGATGAGGCATATCATCGTATTAAATAGGGGCCTCTCATCTCACAGGCTCCTCGTCGATGAGGATTATCTCAACTCCCTGAAGGCTGACGCAGAGGAGTTGGTTGAGATAGACAGCGTGGAGGAGTGGGGTGGGATACATGGGAGGCTGTCTAAAAGGGCTATATCAACCTGCATGGTGGAGACCTCGAAGGGATGTGAGGCCCTGATAGTTGAGGGATACAACGACGCCGCCTCACCAACACCCGAGATAAAATACGATGCGATCATAGGTGTCTCACCTGGATCGGCGGCCTTCTACGATCCCGATGACTACCTGGAGATGCTGAGCGCCTATAGGGGGCTGGGGAAGGAACCCATGGAGCTTAAGGCGGAGGATGTCGTACCACTCCTCAAGCCCGATGGCTTCGTTGATATTCCACCACTCAGGAGATGGGAGCTGATGGATTATGATCGACTCGCTGAGAGGCTCAGCCACCTAATCGAAGCCGTCGCCTCCTACCTTGACCTCGACCTCTAACCTGGGAGATGGAATCCTCCCCTCGATCATCCTCCATCGATCCATGTTGAGTGGGCATCCTGGATCGGCTTCCTGGACATCTCCGAAGTAGGCGTAGGCCCTCGCCCTACATCCACCGCATACCTCCCTCCAGGGGCATCGGCCACAGTATCCCTTGAAGCTCCTCCTATCCCTCAGCTTATTAAGTACCTCCGAGTTCCACCAGAGATCTAGGAAGTCGTCGACGAGGATGTTTCCAACCTTTATGGGCATGAAGACGCAGGGGGTCAGGTCTCCATTCGGCTGCAAAGCCATGTAGAGTCTCCCAGCTCCGCATCCACCTATGAACTCCGCGAGGAATCCGATCTCCTCACTCTTCCCAAGCTGCTGTCCGACGGTGTCGAAGTGGGTGAGGGAGACGTATCCATGGCCGAGGCATACCCTAGAATACTGGGGGGCCGTCGATAGTAGGATCAGCCTCCTCGAACCTATTTGGGAGGCGAGGTGGTTTAGGAGATCCTCCCTCTCGTCAGGTGTTATATCCATCTCGATTATCTCCTTCCCCCTCCCAGTTGGGATGAAGTTGTAGTGTATGAATTGGTCCACCCCAAGCTTCTCAGCGAGATCTAGGAGTTCATCCACTTCATGGATGTTGTATCTCGTAACGCATGTCGCTATTCCAACCGCCATTCTCGATTCGACTGCGTTTCTAATTCCCTCGATAACCCTATCATAGCAGTCTATCCCCCTAAACCTGTTATGGGTCTCCCTCAATCCGTCGAGGGATATCTGGACGAAGTCGCATCCCAACTTCTCCAGGCGTTTAACCGTCTCCCTCGTCAATAGTGTCCCATTCGTTGCGAGGGAGAATCCCATATCATGCTCCACAACCCTCTCGGCGACTGTGAAGAAGTCGGGTCTCATCAAGGGCTCCCCGCCTGAGAAGGCTATGTAGGCCACTCCAGCGTCGGCCATGATGTCCACAGCCCTCAGGGCATCCTCAGTTGAGAGCTCATCAGGCTTCGGCCTATCAGCCCTCTGATAGCAGTGCTTACAACGCAGATTGCAGGCATCGGTGAGGTTCCATACGATTAGGAAGGGGGCTGAGGCCGTGAAGGGTCTCTCAACACCTCTACATGCTATCCCCTCTAGGACGGATGCCAGCCCCTTCCTCCAATAACCTATTCGTAGATGTCTCTTGACCTTCTCCTCATCGAGCTTTAATGCCTTTAAAACCTGTTTTAGGAAGGGCTTCAGAATGAAGCTCCCCAGTTTATCCCCTAAGCTCAGCTTGGTATCCAAACCGGCATAATCGAGTAGTATTCTCTCAATTCTCCTCCCTCTCTCATCCCTTTTCGATAGAAATTTCAACAATCTTATCGCTAATGGATTATTTACCCATCTCTCTATGAGGTCAGCCATTAAACGGGCCTTTTCACCCACCGAGCTGGATCTATTCATCCAATTCTCGTTGGGGAATAGTGATTAATACACCTTTTCTCTAATCGGGCTCAAGATACCTCGAGCGCCTTCCTAATCTCCTCCTTAAAGCTCTCTTGGTCGCCCCACCAGGCCCTGATGGGCCTTGCATTCACTATCAACTCCTCTCCAAACCTCCTCCGAGCCTCCAAGGGCTGCCTCCACATATCTATAAGCTCTATGGGGAGGCTTGGCTCCACCTCCGCAACCCTTACGGCGAAGGGGTAGCTATACTCGCAGAGGGGGCTATAGAAGACGATGGCCCTCCCCTCATCCTCCGATAGAGGCCTATACTCGCCGGCTTCCCCGGGCTCGTAGGCTCCGGTGACCTCTAGATACATCTCTCCAACGCCCCATCGGAAGCCCTTGGAGGCGTAGAATTCCTCTAGGGGTATTCCCTCGCCGGTGTTGAAGGGCTTGGCGGCGATGAAGCGGCAGGGTTTACCACCTAGCATCTCCATTCCCCCCTCAGCCTCCCTTAGAAGCTCCCTGAGGAGCGCCGAGGCGGCGCCCCTGCCCCTCATCTCGGGGAAGGGGTTGTAGATGCAGTGGAGGCGGATCACATCCCTCCTAGGCTCCTCAACATAGGGGAGGGCCTCCTCGGGGTAGTAGAGGAGCTGGGCTATGGGTCTCCCCTCTAGGTAGGCTACCTTGGTGCAGGGGCCATACCGGCTGAGCATCTCTAACAGCCACCGCCTCTTGAGCTCCATCCCCCTTCTCTGCAGGGGGTCCTGAAGCCTGGCGTGGGAGCAGACCTGGAAGACGTCCTCCAGGTTCTCCTCCCTCAGATTCCTCACCAGGATGGAGGGGGTTCATCTGAAATTACATCCCTCCAATTATTTAAGAGGCTTATAGCTAGTTTCTCTAGCTATCGGTGCCCTTTATGAGCCTCTGGGCTTGGATGGAGGGCCTCGTCAGGGCCTACGGCTATTTAGGTGCCTTCATCATCTCCATCTTCGGGAACTTCACCATACTCCTCCCCGTTCCCTATACGTTGACCATCTACGCCTTCGGGGCCACTCTCGATCCGCTTCTATTGGGCCTTGTCTGCGGTGTCGGCTCCACGATAGGGGAGTTCAGCGCCTATCTGCTCGGCCTTGGAGGTCGTAAGCTGTTGGGTGAGGGATATAGACGTCGGCTTGAGGGTGCGAGGAGGCTTGTTGAGCGCTATGGGATGCTGACCATCTTCCTCTTCGCCTATCTCCCCCTACCCGATGATCTCATCCTAATACCCCTCGGGATGCTGCGCTATGATCTCCGGAAGGCTTTGATGGCTGCGTTTCTGGGGAAGACGGCGATGGGCATCACCATCGCCTATGC
>CAZGKJ010000081.1:0-3650 GCA_964525955.1 uncultured Candidatus Bathyarchaeia archaeon | reverse complement strand
GCCTCGGAGGGGCGTGGAGACGGATATCGAATCCTAAGCCTCGCCAGAAATGGAGACGGCCTCATACTCATGATCGACCTAACCGACGACCCAGTAGAGCAGTATAGGATGATTTCAACCGAATTAGAGAAGGCTAGGATACTAACAGTCAAGCCGAGGGGTGAGGTCATCATAGAGCGGAGACGCTATGGATCGGATATACGATTCATCTGGGAGGGAAGCCTAGAGGGATGCACGGCCGGAGACGTTGTGGAGCTCCTAAAGAGCTATGGCATCAGGTCGGCGGTCATCAGGATCAGGGGCGTCGCCACCCTCGACGACGTTGAGGACGCCATCTACGGGGCCTCAGTCTATAGGCCGACCCTCGTCATCGCCAACAAGGCCGATGTAGGCGTAGACCCAAAAACCCTAAGGGAGCTGAGAGAATTGGTCAGCCCTCTGGAGCTGATGGTCACCTCAACACAACGAGGCGGAGGCCTATCCGAGAAGCTAGGGTCGAAGCTCTTCAGACTTCTCAACCTCATCAGGGTCTACACCAAAGAGCCTGGAGAGAAGCCCTCACCGAGGCCCTTCACCTTGAGGCGTGGAGCCACCATCGGCGACCTGGCCAGGATGATCCACAGCGACCTCCATAGAGGCTTCAGATACGCCCGCCTATGGGGGCCGAGCGCCAAATTCCCAGGAGAAAGGGTAGGCCCCGACAGAGTGCTGGAGGACGGAGACATAGTTGAGATACACGCATAGACTGACAACGGCTGTCAGTCTACAATCGGCTTTAGATACTCCCCCTCCAAAGCTGAGCCGACGACCACCCTAAGCCAACGCTCACCCCCGCAGTGAACCTCCTCCAATACGCCCCTAACCCTAAAGCCCTCACCCGCCTTCAAGAGGCCCCTATGCTCACCGATCATCGAAGTCAACTCGACGACGTCGCCCCCAACCCCTCCCTCCAGAGTCTTGAACTCCTCAACCCTATAGATGGCTGGTCTAAAGACCGACTCAGGGGACTCAGCCACTCGGCCCTCACCCTCAACGACGCCGAGGGGCCGATAGGTTTTGGGCTTCCGATCGATCTCGCTGAACCGTCTGACGGCGTTCACAACGAAGGGCACACCCTCAAATAGGCCTCGATTCAGTCTCCTCCTCTCCACCTCGCTGCGCCTATAGAGCTCCAGCAAGCCAGCCTCCTCCAGCTTCAAGAGGCATCTCTGAACCCTGCGATAGTTCTCAGCCCCATAGACGGCGACGTCTATGTCGCTCCCCTCATGATGCATACCCAGAGCTATGGAGCCGTGAATCCCGAAGAAGCCCTCAGAAACCCCAGAGGCCTCGGATAGAAGCCCTATAAGCCTCAGAGCCTTAGCCTCCAACTCATCTCTTGGCCCCCTCCTCCTAAGCCTATGGAGCTCCCTGGAGGGAGTGTAGACCTCAGCTATCAACTCCTCCGGAATATAGAGCAGATATCGGTTCAGCGTCGACGAGTATCTCACATACTCTGGGAAGCTCCGCTTAAGGCTGCCTATTAACCGCCTATAATTCTCAGGGCTGTAGAGCATCCTCGGCCTCAGCAGCGTCACGCCCCCCCTCCTCCACCTCACGGGAAGCCATTCGAGGTCTATCCGATCCGCGTAGGCCTCTGGAACATACTTCAGGAAAGCATCATAGCCTCCCTCGGGATGCTGATAGCCGAAGATGTAGAAGATGAAGCCGTGAACAGTTACGACTGCATCCCCATCCCTAAGCCTCAAGGCAACTGGATTATGGATGCATCTCCTTATAAGTGGCTGCCACTTATATCAACTCCCCAGCCTCGATAGGAGATGCTCAACCAGGGCCTCGGCGATGTCGATGTCCGTGACGCCTTGGAGGCCTCTCCATCCAGGGGCGCTGTTCACCTCCGTGATATAGTATTCGCCATCCTCGGAGGGGAGTATGTCGACTCCGGCGTATTCGAGGCCTATGACCCTCGCAGCCCTGATGCTCAGCTCCTCCAGCTCTGGGTCTAGGGTTAGAGGCTCAGCCCTCCCACCCCTCGATATGTTGGTTCTCCAATCGATCCCTATGCGAATCATGGAGGCCGCAACCTTCTCCCCGATGACGAATGCCCTTATGTCCCTATTCCTATGCGGTATATACTCCTGGAGGTAGTAGACGCCCCTGATTAGCTCTATGGCCCTGAAGACCCTGTGAGCCAGGTCTGGGTCTGAAACCCTTATCATGCCGACGCCGAAGGAGCCGAAGAGGGGCTTGACGACGACATCTCCTCCAAGCTCCTCAAAGGCCTCCATCGCCTCCCTATAGCTCTCCGTGACCACAGTCCTCGGCGTCTTTATGCCGGCGTCCTCCAGAAGCGTGGAGGTATAATACTTATCCACAGCCCTCTCGATGCTCTCAGCCGAATTCATGAGGTAGATGCCCAGGTCTTCGAGTCTATGGAGGACATCCATCCTGTAGAAGACCTGTTCAGGTGAGCCTCCTGGAACCCTGCGAACTATGATGGCGTCGTAATCGTCGATGGAGTATCCCCTAATCGAGACCCTCGGCCTAAGGCCGATGCGGGATAAAAATCGGGTTGGGGGGAGGTGGTAGGCCTCTACGCCTCTACGCCTCAGGGCCTTAAGCAGCCTCTCCACATGCCACTCATCAGGGCGTTGGGCTAATACCCCGATCTTCATCCCCGCTCAACTATGAGTATCTCGCCGTCTCCCCCTACTGCTCTATCTCCCCTATATCTTCTGAAGGCTCTCCCTATATACTCCTCAGCCCGCTTTATGCCGAGCTTCTCACTGAGGGTTTTTAGGTAGATTCGCATGAAGGTAGGCGTGTAGGTTGTGTCGTAGACGAAGGTTGGCAGGAGCTCCTCAACCTCTCCGAGGCAGATGATGAGGGAGCCATTCCCCCTCATCTGCGCTCCAAGGCGTTTGGCTGCTCTGCCGAAGATGAAGATGACGCCCCCATTCATGTGGGCGCCGGTGAAGGGGGCTGCGTCGCCGCCTATGACGATGAGGCCCCTCCTCATCCCTGTTCCAGTCTCATAGCCTGCTGAGCCCTCGACATAGATGCAGCCGCCTCTCATACCCTCAGGGCTTCCCCTGTAGGCTGCGCCCAATAGGTCTCCGGCGTCGCCTCGAATCCTTATGAAGCCTCCAGCCATCTCAGCTCCAGCCCAATCCCCAACGGAGCCCTCGACGACGATCTCGCCTCCAGCCATCTTGGAGCCGAGGTGCATCCCAGCGTCTCCCCTGACGACGACCCTGCCAGCCGTCATCCCAGCTCCGATATACTTCACCCAGGGGACGTCGCCGTCGACGACGATGAGCTGCTCCTCGGGGTTAGGGGCGACTTCACCCTCAACTTCAAAGTATTCGCCTAGGGTCTCAGCCCTATTCCCATGGTAGACCCTAAGCTCCTCAACCTCCCTCAGCGTCTTTCCGGCTATGACGTCGGGTGATATGACCTCAGCCTCCAGGGGTATGGTCAGCCCCGAGACCTTAGGCTTAAGCCTCAGCTCCATCAACCCACTTCACCCCCGAGGCAGTCCCTCAGGTATATCTGATACTTGCCGAGCTTTCCGCCGAAGTTGACTGCTGATATCCTCTTCACACCCTCAACCTCCACCGCTGCCCTTATGCCCTCAGCCATCGCCCTTC
>CAZGKJ010000080.1:0-3730 GCA_964525955.1 uncultured Candidatus Bathyarchaeia archaeon | reverse complement strand
TCCTCGGCCTATAACGCCTAACGCTTGGATGGTTTAGGAGCTCCCTGAACTTCACGGCCATGTAGGCCTCGCCGCCGAAGAGGCCTGTGAAGGTTGAGGTAGCAGGCCCTATGCCTAAGGGGTCGTTCTCGGTTATGCCGAGAACCCTCGTCTCAGGGCCTATAACCCGGTGTAGATATTCGGGGTGGGCGACGATGACCTCATTACGCTTGAAGCCATATTCGAGGAGGGCTGCCTCGATCTTCCTGGTTCCATAGGGGGCTGCCTCAGCTGAGCCGTCGGGCCCAGCCTTGATGGGTGGACAGAAGACTGAGAAGTATAGGCTGTCGGGTATCAACCCCCTTGGGACGCAGGCGCTGAAGCCGAGGAAGATTCCGCCGTGATACTCGCTCATAAGTGTTCTATCGGCTGTTAGGACGATTTTGTAGCCTCCCCTACGGCTCAACTTTAGAAACCTCCAGAGGATTATGATCTATAATGTATCGATTTTTAAAATATTTCGCTCAGCCCAGGAGGGAGGATAGGAGCTCCCTGAGGGGTATGAGCAGAGTTCTAACCCGCTCTAAGAGGGTTTCACCCCTCTCCGTCAATCTGTAAAGCCTTATTCGTCGACCCCCCTGGCTGATCCATATGCTCATGGTGAAGCCCTCCCGCTCCAATCTATGGAGGAAGGGGTAGACGAGGCTCGGCTTCACACCCAGCCCAGTCAACCTATGGAGCTCCTTCAGGATTTCGTAGCCATGCCTCGGCCCATGGGAGAGCATCCATAGTATTAGGGGGCGCTCAAGGCTTCGGAGGAAGGCGAGGTCGACGCCGACCATACCCCAACACACCTCCCTGAAAGCCAATATCAATCTTTCGAGGGTGTTATTAAGCATTAAAGTAACAATCCACTGAGATGGGGGAGGAGCTGATAAGGTCGATGATCAGAGGCCTGAATAGATTGATAATTCTCTGGCTCCTCTCCAAAGAATCCATGACGGGATATAGGGTGATGAAGGAGCTGGAGAGGATCACGGGTCAGCCCCTAAGCCCAGGCATCGTCTACCCCCTCCTCTACGAATTGGAGGAGGGGGGATACCTAACAAGCGAGAAGAGGAGGCAGGATGGACGGCGGGTCAAATACTACTCGACCACCCAAAGGGGCAGGGAGACGCTGAGGAGGCTGAGGGAGACGATAAAGACCCCGCTGAAAGAGGCGCTGAGAGAGCTATTGAGGGGGGAAAGGCCAGACAACTCAAACACCTAAAAGACACAAGGCCAAAATCCACACGATGAAACTTCGTAGAGTAGTCGTCGACGCCTCAAGGTGCGATGGATGCGGCATCTGCCTAAAAGTCTGCCACAGCCCCGAAGAATGTATAGGATGCCTCGCCTGCTACTGGGCCTGCCCACGGGAGGCGAGAATCATCGAGGAGATCGAGGCAGACGTTGAACCCATCAAGATCTGGGTAGACGGCGTTGAATTCGAGGCCCCCAGCGGAGTGACGGTTGCCGAGGCATTAAAGACCCTCGGCTACGGCTTCAAGGAGCCTGGAAGAGGGGAGCCCTCACTGGCCTGCGGGACAGGGGGATGCTGGAGCTGCGCCCTCCTCATCGACGGCGAGCTGGAGCGGAGCTGCATCACCCCAATCAGGGATGGCATGCGCATCGAGACCTCGGTGGAGGGAGCGACGCCGCTGAGGATCATCCACGGCCCAGAGCCCCACCCCGTTGGTGGAAAGGCGACACCATGGTGGGGGACCAGGCGGAGACGCTATGTGGAGGCGGCCATCTGGGCGGCAGGCTGCAATCTCCGATGCCCCCAATGCCAGAACTACCACGTCACCTACGACAACTACAGCCCAGCCCTGACGCCTCAGGAGGCGGCGAGAGAGGTGGCCCACTGCGTCAGGCGCTATAGAACCGGCGGCGCAGCCATAAGCGGCGGGGAGCCGACGCTGAATCGGCGTTGGCTGACTGAGTTCTTCGAAGAGCTCACAGGGCTCGTAGGGGAGGATGTGAGGAGACACCTCGACAGCAACGGAACGCTGTTGACGCCGGATTATGTCGACGACCTCGTTGAGGCGGGGTGTAACAACATCGGCGTCGAGCCGAAGGCTGTGAGGGTTGAGACCTACATGGGCATCACGGGCCTAAGGGATAGGGAGAAGGCCTCGAGATATCTGGAGAACGCCTGGAGAGCCATAGAATACATCGACGCCGAGTATCGAGGGGAGGTCTATCTGGGTGTCGGCCTCATCTACAACCGCAGCCTCATAACCCTCGACGAGATCGCTGAGGCTGGAAGCCGTATAGCAGCCATAAATCCGGAGCTCCAGGTCACCGTCCTCGATTACTATCCAACCTTCAGACGCCTCGATTTGAGGAGGCCCAGCGTCGAGGAGATGTTGAAGGTGAAGGAGAACCTGGAGGCTGAGGGCCTTAAATGCGTCATAGTTCAGACGGCCAGAGGGCATATAGGCCCAAATTGACACTTATATACTTGTATATTGATATACAAGTTGATGGGTGGAGCCACGACGATCAGACTCTCGAGGGAGACCCTAAACCTGCTTGAGCAGATTCGATGGAGAATAGGTGCCAAAAGCCTTGACGAGACTATACGCCTCCTCATAAGGAGACAACGTAAGTACCTTATCAATCAGGCCTTCGGAATCGATAGGGGGAGAATCCAACCATTCAGGGAGGAGGATCGGGGTGAGGATCGTAGTTGACTCCTACGCATGGATAGAGCTCTTCATCGGCAGTAGTGAGGGGGAGAAGGTCAGGGAGAGAATGCTGGAGGCGGATAGGGTCTTCACACCAGGCATCGTCCTGGCCGAGATCGCCCGGAAGTATCATAGAGAGGGGGTGGAGAGGGAGGCGATAAGGGAGAGGCTCAGACTTATAGTGGAGACCTCGGAGATCATACCCATAGATGAGGAAGTTGCCCTGGAGTCGGCGTCGTGCTACGAGGACCTCCTAAGTAGAGCTGATGAGAGGGGGATCGGAAAGCCTAGTCTCTTCGACGCCATAATCCTCGCCACCGCCAGGATGAGGGAGGCGAAGGTGCTGACCGGAGATGAACACTTCAGGGAGTTGCCTGAAACCCTATGGTTGGACTGAGAAGCTAGATGAATCAGCAAGAAAAATGGAAAGGAGAGAGGAAATTCTCTAAGGCTTACGCCTTTACGGCTTCCTCCGACTTCATAATTGGATAGATGTCGAAGGTGCAGAGATCAAGCCAATCCCGAACAGCCCTATGGATGTCGGCTTCACGCTCAGCCTCGATGACGGTGAAACCCCTATTGGCACCGATCAGGGTGCTGATGGGGTATATGAACCTCACACCCTCAGAGGGGTTGAACTCCTCAGCGAATCTCCTGGAGACTTCACGGGCATTAGCTGGATCCCAGCCCCAAACGACGAGGAAACGCATCGCTTTCCACCCCATTTCGCATTGGTACTTGTATAGCTCCCCACCTCGGAGCTAAAGGCCCCAAACCAAGAGAAACATCCACGAGAGACGAATCTCAGAGATCGGAGAACCGGTGGAGAGAATAGAAGCCCCCTCCTATTAATACTTACCTATTGTATTACTCCGTTACAGCCACCATTAACATCTGAGGAAAAATATAACACCGTTATGAAAACGAGATGAGGGATTAAAAGTAAGCACTCTCCCTCAGTGTGAGTGCCGGGGGTGGGATTTGAACCCACGATCTTTATCCGGCCTGGGCGCTGGCCC
>CAZGKJ010000079.1:0-3842 GCA_964525955.1 uncultured Candidatus Bathyarchaeia archaeon | reverse complement strand
GGCTGCGACGCTGATGGGATTGGTGGCGACTGTTCTCAACTTCATCCTCAGACCTGGAGCCATGCACTTCCTCGGCTTCACGGCGGCCAGCATCATCTTCGACATCGCAACCTACATCGCCGGCTACGACAACCTAAGCCGTAGGGGATTGGGCTCGGCGCTGTATGTCGCGGTATCCATAATCTCAACCTTCATCGCAGGCCTCATCATAGGATCCCTATTCATGAACCCAATCTTCCTCTCCAAGCGATACGGCGGAGTCCTCTTCTTCGCCCTGCTACACGCAGCCGGCGGAGTCATAGGGGGACTATTGGGCGTGACTATAGTGACAGGCGTGGAGGCGCGGGGAGTCACCCCTAAATGAGCTGAGGCGTAGAGGATCATGGGTTGAGCCGCTACCTCGGGGAGCTGAGGAGGAGGGGGTTAAGCCTCCTAATCTACAATAGAGTTGGAGACATCCTATATAGTAGTGGGGAGGGGGGAGTTAAACCCCTAATCGACGCCGTTGAGAGCTTAGGCCTCAGGAGGCTTAGGGGGTGCATCGTCGTCGATAAGGTTGTCGGGAGGGCTGCAGCCCTCATAGCAGCCTATATAAATGCATCTGAGGTTCACGCCGTCGTGATGAGCTGGGGCGCCGAGAAGACTCTACATAGATTCGGGATACCCTACTCATTCCTCGTCGAGACACCCTACATCAGGGGGAGGAGGGGTGGGAGATGCCCCTTCGAGCGGATCGTCGAGGGGGTCGACAACCCCGAGGAGGCCTATAGGAGGGTGAAGGAGTTACTCTCCAGATTGATGGAGAAATTTCTCTGATGGATGTCGAAGAGGAAGCTGAGGAGGGCTGGGAGGCGGTTGAAGGCTCGATGGGTGTCTTAGCATTCATATTGGCTTCGATAGCGTTTTGGAGCTTACAGAAAGCCATCTTTCCTCGGCGAGGGGATCGGAGCCCACCTGATTCTTAGCCAGCAGCGTCATCCTCGATCCTGAAGCGTAAGCTGCCCTTTGTTAAGTGAGTCAATAGATTTATTTTATTGGACATTTTCTTTTCTTCAGTCTATATGTCTGAGCCTCTCCTAACTGAGGAGGATAGAGCTAATATTAAGCTGATAGCTGAGGAGCTTCCGAAGTTGAGGCGCCTCGTGGAGGAGCTCCTGGAGACTTTGGATGTTCTGGGCAGCGAGGAGGAGCTTAAAGCCATAGAGGAATCCCTGGAGCAGGTTAGACGTGGGGAGCTGAGGGACTGGGATAGCTATGTCAAGAGCCTCAGGGGGAAGAGAGAGATATAGCATTAGGTTTACACCGAGATTTGGGAGAGATTTCGATAGACTCTCAAGGGATGTCAAGAGGAGGATCATCGAGAAAATCGAGGATTTGAAGGGTAGGCCCCACGCCTTCAAGAGGCTTCATGGAAGGCTGAAGGGTCTTTACGCCCTTAGAATAGGAGAGTATAGGGTTATCTACCTGATAGATGATGAGCATAAAGAGGTCATCCTAATTAGTGTAGCACATAGGAAGAGAATCTATAGATTAAGATAAGTGGTTCTCTTGCATCTATCCGGCCAGGAAGGGTAAGGGCCGCTTCGAGTATCCAATCTGCGGTCGGAGATTCAAGTCGAAGCGGGGGCTCAGCCTCCAGCGCCTCCCCCTCCACCGGCTCCTCCCAGGTCTGAGGAGAAGCCTAAGAAGAGATGCGGGAGAACCGTGAAGAGGGATAGGGAGGTTGTAGGCTTCAAGGGAGCGACGGAGCGGGAAAATGGGGGCGACGATGGATCAGGAGAGGACGAGGAGCATCACCGAGGATGCGGCGACATAAACCCTGAGACCCCAACCCCCAGCCAAGGCATAGAATCCTCCGATGAGGAGGGGATAAACCTTCTCCATAACGCCGGAATAAAATCCACCGATGCCGATGGCAACGTCGACATCGGGAAGAGATATAGGGGAAATAGAGCCATTAAGGGTGAAATGAGCCTCAACACCAAGAGGCTGAAGGCCGAGCTGGAGAGACTGCTGAAACTCATAGGAGATGAGGAGCTGAGGGGGAGAGTTAGAGAGCTCCTACTCAAATCCGAGATCGCTCTGGAGGGGGAGCCCCTATCCTTGGAGGAGGCCCCAGCTGGGGCGAGGGTCCACCACGCCTACCCTGGAGGCCTATTACAGCATACGGTCGCCGTGGCGAGGCTGACCCTCACCCTCTGCGACCTCATAGAGGAGATCTACGGCGGAGAGGTGAATAGGGACCTCGCCCTCGCAGGGGCGCTGCTCCACGACGTGATGAAGCGCTACGTCTACAAATCGAAGCCGGAGGGGGGATATCTATCCACACCCCTTGGGGAGCGCTTAGACCATCTAACCCTCCTCGTCGCCGAGGCCTATAGGCGGGGGCTACCCCTGGAGCTCCTCCACATCATAGCAGCCCACCACGGAGATAGAGGCCCCATAGAGCCTAAAACCCTCGAAGCCCTATTGGTCTACATAGCAGACCTCGCTGACTCAGAGATGAGTAAGCGGATGCTGAGGGCGGCTGAATACCTCGTCAAGACGGCGACGGGGCGGGAGATCAGGATAAGCTCATCCCAGGAGGCCCTGGAGATCATAATGGCCAAAGCCAGGGAGGGGTGGGAGGGCGTGAGAAGGCTGAGAGAAACCTAAATACCCAGCCTCCCATCAACAAAGAGGGGCCGCGGTGCCAGAGTGGTGATTGGGCGGGTCTCGAAAACCCGTGGCCCACGGGCCTCAGGGGTTCGAATCCCCTCCGCGGCGCCATCTCAACGATGATGGATGTGGGATTCATAATCTTCTTAATAGAAGCCTTCCGGCTTCGGTGTGATATGGATAGGATACTCGGTGGACTGCTGTCTCTCTCAATTCACGCCGCCCTTATGGATTATGGGTATAGGAGGGCGAGGAGAGAGTTCGTCAGGAGCCTCGCCTTCATCTACCGGGAGATAGGCGTCGACCTCTTCACCGGTGAGGATGTCGATGAGGCCTTGAGGAGGCTCCTCGAAGTCTTCAATGAGGAGGGGAGCGCTGGGAGATTCTCCTATGAGCGCCTCGACGGGGATCGGATTCTGCTGAGGGTGGAGCGATGCCGATTCGCCGATGTAGGCCATCCAATACTGATGAGGATGGGGGAGGTGACATGCCCCTGGGGAGTCATCGTGGCGGCGGTTTTGGAGATGAAGACGGGGAGGAAGACGGAGCTGGAGACGAGGCTTAAAGATGATGGAGCTGAAACCCTCATACGCCTAATCTAACTCGTCCACGGCGGGATCGAATTAAAAAAGGTGAGGGCTACTCCCTCTTCGGCCTCCGCACCACGGCTGGGGGCGGCAGCTTGATCTTCGACTTTATGAAATCGAAGCGTTGTCGTCTATTCATCTTCGCCAATTCCTCGGCATACTCCTCCTGAATCCTCTTCAACTGAACATAGATGTAGAGGGCGTCGTAGATGAAGAAGCCCCTCTCCAAGGCCTCATAGTCATCCTCAACGAGATACATCGCCCCAGAGGCTATGGCCTCCAGACCCCTGGCCTCAGGAGCCTTATCGATGTCGGCGGCCACATCTGCTGCGTGGATGATCTTAGCCATATCCCTAACCCAGGGGTCGTCGACGCCATACTTCTCGATGATCACCTCGAAGGTGCATTTATTGTCCTTATGACCCAGCTCGAAGTCGGCCCCTGGGAAGTCGAAGGGTATCCCCATATCAGGCGTCGGCAGGGGGCCAGGCCAGGGGACGAAGATGAACTCGGCATCCTCATCGATGAACTTGCTGATCAGCCAGGGGCAGGCGACTCGATCTACATGGACATGCTCCCTCGTAACCCACCTCACAA
>CAZGKJ010000078.1:0-3922 GCA_964525955.1 uncultured Candidatus Bathyarchaeia archaeon | reverse complement strand
CCCTTAATCCTCGGCGGCCTCCCACCTCCAACACGCTTCAAGGCCTTATCGACGAGTTTAGCCACATCTATCCTCATCGTCTTGTAGGGAACCCCTGGGACATTACAGCTTGGACAGTTCTCCTCAGCCCTTAGGCTTCTACCGCATCGGGGGCAGCTCCATCTGATCTTGGTTTCGACTCCGCATTCGGGGCAGATGGCGCCGAAGACCCTCTCACCGCAGACGGGGCAGATGCGGTCTATGACCTCTATCTCGACGGGTCTCCCCCGCTCAGCCTTCAATAGGTCTCTCTGGGGGCCTCCAGCTTCCCCTATGGGGAAGAGTCCATGGATGTAGGGGGAGAGCTTACGCTCCTTAGCCTTCTCGGGCCTCCCCATCCTGGCGCCGAGGTAGACGCCTCCCTTATCCCTCACATCGAGCCCTGAGAGTTTTCTGATCAACTCCAGGGGGCTCTCCGCCTCCGGCTTGAGCTCCGGGCTGTGGAGGGCGAGGCATCGCTCCAATATTGGCGCCGCCTCGGTGAATAGGTAGCCACGGCCGGAACGGGTGTGAGGTATAAGGAGACGCTCCAGTAGATCTTTCTCGAAGTCGCTCAGCTCAACCTCGTAGGGGGGCTCATCAGGCCATTTGGCCATGAGCCCCTCCCTAAGCCTCAGGAGCTCCTCGACGGAGACCTCTGACCACAGGTAGGTGTATCTCGGATGGAGGGGGATACCCGCCTCTGCGAGGGCTAAGGCCTCCCTCGGCGTGGGGATGTATGCCTTGGAGCTTAGGAGCTCCTCCAATCGCTCCTTTGAAAGCCCGCAGCGATGGCTGAGAGCCTCAAGGCCGAGGTCTTTAACCCTATGCTCCAGATCTAAGAGCCATTGATTCTCATCGTAGCCGACGGGTAGGAGCTCCTTATTGTTCTGTATGAGATCCCCCATCGCTACGAGGATGTCGCCGAGGAAGAGGATGCTCTCCACCTGATCCAGCAGCCTCTCAGCTTCCTCCTCTGTCTCGACCCTAACAACCGATCCGTCTCTCAGCTTCACGATCGGCGGCTCTATTGAGTCGACTGGCGTGACGACGGCTGACTTCCCCGGGAAATCCATTCTGAGCTGGACGCCTGTGGTTAAGAACCTGTTGAGCAGTATCATCGATGCTGGGTGGACGCCGACGGCGGCGAGACCGGTGTTCCTCGCCCTTCCATACCTCAACCTGAATCCGCCGGGGGTGTTTGGGAAGGAGAAGACGGGTCTCCCAACGATGATCTCCTCCATGAAGCTGGCTGAGGACTCCTGGGCTGAGGCGACCTTCAACTCCCTAAGCCAATCCCATCCATCGAGGTGGAGGCGCTCACAGATGCCGAGGAGCTTCCGAGCCCTCCCCACGACGCCGTCTACGACGACGATGAGAGCTCCACCCCTCACCCTATTGGTCTCTATGCCTGGGACATCCCTGAAGGTTGAGACCTCATAGGGGTCTGTGGCCACACCCGTCGCCTCAACGGGGAGATTACGGATGGCGAACTCCAGATCCTCGTCGGAGACGTGATACTGAAATCTCCGAACCTTCCGCTCGTAGAGGCGGACCTCCTCGACGAAGCGCTTAACAGCCTCCTCCGGCGGCTTATATCGATCCAGGCCGAGGCGACGCCTTACGAAATCGGCGATGACGAGGGTGAGAGCCTGAGCAGTTCCCCCAGCGGGTCTGATGGGCCCTGCGAAGTAGACCGCTAAATATCGGCTTCCATCTCTATTGCGCTTAATCCTGATCTCCGGTATCCCCTGTATGGGGGCTATGGTGACGCCCTCCGTGACGATGGCCAACGCCGTTCTGATGGCCTGCTCCGCCGCCCGCTTACGATCTAAGCTTCCGAAGCGGCCGTAGATGATCTCCTCAGCCACCTTGAAAGCCATCTCATAGCGATCCATCGACTCCAGCTCCCTGATCCGATCGGCGATCCCCGGTGGGCCTACGAGCTTCTCAACCCTCTCAGCCATATCCTCCGTCAATTCGGACTCAGGCCTGGTGATAGGGTCTAAGCCCCTCGCCCTCGCCTTCTCAGCTATCTTATGGAGATGCTCGAGCTCCTCTCTGAGACTTGAGTAGTAGGCTTCATATTCCTTCGAGAGCTTCAGCAAGCCTTTGACTCCCCCTATAGGATGCTCAGCTCACCCTATTTCCCTATCGGTTCACCGAGATATCTGGGAGACTATCTCAGCGATACGCTCCCTCACGCTGTCTGTCTCCTCCACCAGTGTTCCGGTGACGATGATATCGGCACCCGACTCCGCTATCCTCCTCGCAGAAGCTCCATCCCTTATGCCTCCGCCGACGATGAGGGGTATGGATAGATGCCGCCTCACAAGGCTCACCATCTCTGGGGGAACAGGCCTCTTAGCCCCCGATCCTGCTTCGAGGTATATGAAGTGCATACCGAGGAGCTCCCCTGCGAGGCTGTAGCCCACGGCGATCTCAGGGTGATCATAGGGTATTGGCCTCGCCTGCCCTATGTATCCGGCTGCCCCTCCCTCTCCGACGATGATGTAGCCCATGGGGATGGGCTCTATCCCATACTGCTTTATCATCCTGGCCGTGAGGGCCTGAACGTCGATGAGATAGTAGGTATTCGAGGAGTTGAGGAGCGACATAAACCAGATGGCATCGGCGTATCTGCTGACTCCTGAGACGTTATTCGGGAACAGTATGACGGGAACCTCCACAGCCTCCTTTATGGCCTTAACCGCCTCATCTAACTCGCTTTGGGAGGCGAGGGTTGAACCCCCAACCATTATCGCAGCCGTCCCACCCCTCTCGGCCTCCCTCGCCACCTCTGAGAAGTCCAGATCCACCCGCTCTGGGTCGAGGAGGGTTAGATGTATGGCTCCCTCCTCCTCGATGCGCTTGAGGAGATACTCCTCAACCCTCCCTGGCCGCCGCTTCCTCATGTCCTCCCATCCCATAGTAGTTGTCGACGAAGAGGCAGTAGGCATCAACGGGGGCCATGGGCGGAGAGATCTCGAAGGAGGCTGAGAGGTTGCAGAATCCGCAGATTACGCTGACTCTCCCCAGCTTCTTATTCATGATAACTCTCACCGCATTCTTCCCACATCTGGGGCAGAGGAAGAAGACGGGCAGCTTCTTCTTCACGATCTTTACAACCTTTCTACGTCTCCGACCCATCCCTCACACTCTCTCGACAGCATCTGCTACTCCTCAGCTCAACTTTAAGATTAATGGGAGACGCCTCTTATGTTCATTCCGCTCCACACGCTTTAGGACATCCTCCACCGTCGAGGGGCGAAGCCTAAGCTCCTCGGCGATCTCCTCAACCCTCATACCCTGCTCAAAGCCGTAGAGGATGAGGTCTAAGGTCTCATAGCTGAGGCCGAGCTCACCCTCATCGGTCTGGCCAGGCCAGAGTCCGGCTGTGGGTGTCTTCGTCACTATATGCTCGGGAAGCCCCAGATGCCTCGCCAACTGCCTCACCTGCGTCTTATATAAGTCGGCGATGGGCATTAGATCGACGCCTCCATCCCCATACTTGGTGAAGTAACCCAACAGCCACTCGGTTTTGTTGGTGCCGCCGATCACCATCATATCGAGGGAGTTGGCGAAGTGGTAGGCGATGGCCATCCTAAGCCGAGCCTTCACATTCCCGAAGGGTATTAGCCCCTCGGGATGATAGAGGGGGAGAATGTCACGCATCATATCTACGAGAGGCGTGATTTCCACGACGTCACATGTGACGCCGAGACGCTTCGTGAGCTCCATCACATCACGGACATCACGCTCAGAGGTCACACCCCTCTCAGGCATGGTCACAGCCCTCACATTCTCAGCACCCAGAGCCCTTACAGCGAGTGTAAGCGTCGTTGAGGAATCCACGCCCCCACTGACTGCGACAACCCCTCCCCTCAAACCCGCCCTCTCAACC
>CAZGKJ010000077.1:2408-3930 GCA_964525955.1 uncultured Candidatus Bathyarchaeia archaeon | reverse complement strand
CCGCAGAGGAGCTTAGAACCCTTACAGACGGCGCAGAGACTCCCTGGGCGAGACCTCAACCTAAGCTCCTCAGCCGTATAGTCGAGGTCGAGGCCGAAGCTTGAATCGGAGGACAAAAGCTCCCTAACCCAGAGATTCCTGGGCCTCCTCACCCATCGAGCGATCCTCTTAGGCAACCCATATAGGGGGAGATCGAGGACCTAAATAGGTTGTGACAAAACTAATGCCCTATTGCTGGGGAGGAGTATGGAGGTCATCCGGATTAGGGGCGAGGAGCTGAGGAAGGGAAAGTGGAGGGTACACTGCATGACCTGCCCGATACTCAGGGCTTGAAATCAGGCCAGATGTCGCTGTGGAACTCCTTGAATCCGTCGGAGAAGTCCCAGGGATCAACTATGAAATCCAGGACGGCTGGAACGCCGGAGAGATTCTGCCTCAAAGCCTCCCCCAGAGCTGGTCTAATATCCTCAGGCCTCTCAACCCGTAAACCCCAGCAGCCGCAGGCCTCAGCCACAGCCGCGAAATCGGGCTGAGCCTCGAAATCCACGGCGATATAGCGCTCACCCATCGCCCATTCATGCAGCTTAATCCAGCCCAAGCTGAAGTTATTCAAAACGATCCAGGTGACTGGGGCATTATACTGGACAGCCGTCGGGAGCTCCTTCATATACATCTGGAAGGCCCCATCACCGGTTGTGCAGAGAACCTTCCGTTCAGGCGCCGCCAACTTCGCCCCTATAGCCCCAGCAACCCCAAATCCCATGCAGGTCTGCTCAGCCGGAGCCACACAGCCATCGAAGTCCAGAACCTTATAGTAGGGGTAGTAGTAGGACCAGAGATCCTGGGAGCCATTCTCGTTGACGAGTATCGTCCCCGCCCCAAAGACCCTATTCGCCTCGTAGATTATCCTCTTCGTCTTCAGGGGCGTCGAGGAGTCCTGGCACTCAGCCTCCACCTCAGCCTCATAGGCCATCTTAGCCTCCAGAAGCCTCTTAACCCTCGGCATCTCCTCCAGGGGGAGACGCTTAACCCGATGTTTAACAGCCTCGATCAAGTCTCTGAGGAAGAGCTTGACATCGGCCACCACGCCCACATCAGGCATCCAGTTTCGCCCGATCTCGAAGGGGTCTATGTCAACCTGGATGAGCTTCGCCCCCTCGGGGTAGTAGCGCCAGCTGGCGGTTTGAAACTCCTCATTCCTGGAGCCGAGGTTGAGAACAAGATCAGCCTCCTCATAGACCCTCCGCCCAACCCTCGTTCGATATAGGCCGACGAGGCCGACGGCGAGGGGATGAGACTCGGGGATGACACCCCTACCGCAGGGCGTCGTCAATATTGGTATGCCCAATAGCTCAGCCAGCTCCAGGAGCTCCTTGGAGGCATCAGACCAGTAGGCTCCCCCACCAGCGACGATCACAGGTCTCTCAGCCCTCAATAGAAGATCAGCCGCCTCCCGCACCGATTCAGCGTCAGCCCTAATCCTAATTACCTGCCCAGAGGGGGTGTAATTCACCTCCTCGGT
>CAZGKJ010000077.1:0-2398 GCA_964525955.1 uncultured Candidatus Bathyarchaeia archaeon | reverse complement strand
CCCACGTTGAAGGGAACATCGAGATAGACTGGGCCAGGCTTACCATTCACAGCAACGTGGAAAGCCCTCCTCACGGCCCAGGCAGCCCTATCAGGCGACGTCAACCTGTAGGCCCACTTGGTGATGGGCCTCAACATCTCAAGCTGAGGAGCCTCCTGAAAGGCGCCCATCCCCACCTTCTCCAGGGAGGCCGAGGAGCCTAAGACTATAAGGGGGAAGCAGCCAGACCAGGCTTCGAGGACGCCTGGAACGAGATTCGCCACCCCTGGGCCAGGGCTGCCGAAGCAGACTCCAGGCCTACGAAGAATCCTGGCGTAGGCCATCGCCATGAAGACGCCGGAGGTCTCCATCCTCACCAGGACGGCATCTATCCCAGAGTCATAGAGGGAGTCATAGAGGGCGGCTGGATTACCTGGAAGACCGAAGAGAAGACGCACACCCTCAGCCTCAAGACCCCTAACCAACACATCCCAACAACGCATAACAATACCGAATACCTTAACGTCAAAACACAAGATAAAATTAAGGCTAAAAAGATACTTAAATCGTTGATGGAATAACACCTAAGTCGGAAAAGAGTTAATCCCTTCTTCGCATACTTGGTGCAATAGAGGATCACGACGATAATAACTATGACGAGGACGGTGACACCACACATATAAACCAAAGTTGCAAAAGACGATATCAAGAGTAGATATGCGGAGAGAGGTTAGGTATCGGGCTTATGGATATTTGGAGCCTGATGTTGATTATAGGGTTTTTAGGCTTCGAGGCTGGTTTAGGCCGGAGTGGCGTTATAGGGTGCCCCTATCGAGGGCTGAGGAGGAGAGGGTTGAGGAGCTCCTGGAGCGGTGTATCATAGTTGATCTCCATGAGCATCCCTTCCTCTTCCCCGAGGATGTTGGGGAGACCTGGGAGTATATGAGGGAGGGAAGATGCTTCCTCGCCTATGAGGCCTTGAGGATGTCTCACATCGATTGCGTCTTCGATCACTTGATGGATGGATTCTGCAACATCTATACGAAGCATGGATGGGATTGGCTTGGGACGATCCATGACCTCGGGATGAGGCTATGCGACATCGCCCATCAGGACTTCGTCATCCACTGCACGGGGGTTGACGACATCCTGAGGGCTCATAGGGAGGGGCGGGTTGCATGGGTTGCGGCTTTGGAATCCGCAACCTGCATAGAGAACGAGGTAGACCGAATCGATATCCTCTATGGGTTGGGCGTCCGCTGTATGGGCATCTGCTACAACGAGGCAAACATGCTGGGCAGCGGCCTGGCTGAGAGGCGGGATGGCGGCCTCACCGACTTCGGCTATGACTGCGTCAAGCGCATGAATAGGCTTGGGATGCTCATCGACATCAGCCACGCCGGAGACCTCACGTCGCTGGAGACCATTGAGGCGAGCTCCGATCCGGTTGTGGCGACGCATAGGGGTGCGAGGGCGTTGACGCCGACTCCGAGGATGATGCCGGATGAGGTGTTACAGGCATTGGCTGAGAAGGGGGGCGTCATCGGCATCGAGGCCGCCGGCTTTGGACTCCGAACCGAGAGGCATCCGGAGGGTGGCGTCGAGGGATATATGGAGCATGTTGAATACTGCATCGAGTTGATGGGCATAGATCACGTGACCCTGGGTCCGGACACCCTCTACGGGGATCATACCCTGCTCTACAAGGCGGGGGCTGAGATGAGGAGGACTGGAGGCTTCGGCCACTATCCGAGGCCAAATCCAAATAGGTTTGACGTCGCCTCCTACATCGGCGATATGGAGTATGTGAGGGGCCTGGAGAACCCTAATGAGGCGATTGAGAATGCCGTGCGATGGCTGGTTAGGCATGGATATTCGGATGAGGAGATAGAAAAGATTGTGGGCCTCAATGCGCTACGGGTGTTGAGGAGGGTGTGGGGAGGCTAATTTAGAAGCGTCTTGAAGTGCTCCGTGATCTTTATGTTTCTCTTAGCTAGCTCCGATAGGAATCTGTCGGCCAGCCTCTCATCGTATCCGATCTTCACCGGATGTATGACACCTGGCTCCTTGAATTCTCCCCTTGCGATCATCTGGGCGACGATGCTGCAGGGGAAGCCCGTCGTTCTAGCCATGGCTGTGATGTCCTCAATGGGGTCATAGAAGTCCATGAACTCATAGATGTAGGCCGCCGGCTTCCCGTCTTTTATGCCTGAAACCTCAACCCTCTGGCAGACGGCGTCCCCCTCTCCAGGCTCGTATTGCAGAGTCTTCTCCCCGAGGGCTATGAAGAAGTCTATTGGGGAGACCTTAACCCCCTTCACATCTATGGGCTCCTCGTCGAGGAGGTGGAGCTCCCTCAGTTTCCTCCATATCTCGCAGTGTCCAGGCCATCTCAGGGTCTTTGACCAGGCGTCCTTCA
>CAZGKJ010000076.1:0-3977 GCA_964525955.1 uncultured Candidatus Bathyarchaeia archaeon | reverse complement strand
ATGGCTGAATCCCTCGTCATCAGCCTCGGCGCATGGAGGATGGTTCCCCAGCAGTCGAAGAGTATGGCCCTAATCATATGGGGTTGAATGTAATGCATCCAGCCTATAAAAGGGGTTCCCCGATGACCCTCGGAAGTTTAAAGGCCTCCATGGGGGAATGATCGTCGATGGAGCGGGTCGGCATTCTCGTGGTCTCCTATGGTGCGAGGGCCGCAGCGATGATAGACGCCTTCAAGAGGAGCAGGGAATACGAGGTCGAGCTTTACATAGCTGATAGACAGCGTAACCCCTTCAACGTTGAGAGGGCTGTGGAGCATGTCGTCATCCCAGATTTGGATGTGGAGAAGATTCTACGCTTCGCTGAGAGGCATCGACATCGAATAGATTTCGGGATCGTAGGCCCTGAGAAGCCCATCATCAACGGCATAAGAGACCTCCTTGAGGGGAGGCTGAAGATACCGGTTATCTGCCCCACAAAGAGATACGCCCTGGAGGGGAGTAAGGTTGCTCAGCGTAGACTCTTCCAGGAGGTCATCCCAGAGGTGAATCCCAGATTCAAGGTCTTCGACAGGGCTGAGTATCCAAGCGACGAGGCTCTGCGCAGAGACCTTGAGGCCTGGCTTGATGAACTCGACAACAGGGTGGCGGTGAAGCCCGATGCGCCGGCAGCCGGTAAGGGTGTAGGTGTCTGGGGAGACCACTTCACAACTCGTGAGGGGATATTTGAGCACTTCTACGCCAACTTGAGGCATGGCCCCGTAATCGTGGAGGAGAAGCTTGAGGGTGAGGAGTCCAGCTTCCAAGCCTTCTGCGACGGCCGACGCCTCGTTCCACTTCCGGAGACCAGAGACTATAAGCGAGCCTTCGACGGTGATAGAGGCCCAAACACCGGTGGGATGGGCTCCTATAAGGATGTGGGGGACATACTCCCCTACATGACTCCTGAGGATTGGGAGCGGGAGCGGAGGCTTGTCGAGAGGCTCTTCAGGCATCTACGGGGTGAGGGCCGAAACCCGGAGCTCCTTGGAATACCCTTCTACATGGCCTTCATCCACACGGCTGAGGGGCCGAAGATATTGGAGAATAACAGCAGGCCTGGAGACCCAGAGATCATCAACATACTCCCCCTGCTTAGGGACGACTTCGTTGATGTCTGCTACAGGATGTTGGAGGGCAACCTAACAAGGGTGGAGGTGGAGCGGGAGGCCTCGGTGGTCATCTATAAGGTTCCGCCCAACTATGGAGGCTTCGAGGAGGTCTACCCAGAACGGGTTAGACGTGGGGAGATTGGAGGCCCCGTAGACCTCTCGGAGGCCTATAGGTTGATGAGGCGCTACGGAGATCGGATGAGGATTTACCCAGCATCGATGGAGCTGAGGGAGGATGGCGTCTACGCCCTCAGGTCGAGAGCCGTCTGCGTCGTAGGCATAGGGGACTCGATAGAGGAGGCGAGGGAGATCAGCCTCAGGGGCGTCAAAGCCATAAGGGGTGGGGCGCTGTGGCATAGAAGCGACATAGCCTCAAGGGAACACATCCAGCGGAGCATTAGGCATATGGAGGAGCTGAGGAGATGAGTAAACTCGCAGAGCTTGAGGCGATTCTATACGCCGCTGGGAGGCCTCTAACCCTCACGGAGCTCTGCGAATATCTGAAGCTCAACTCAGAGGAGGAGGTGGCTAAACTAGTGAGGATGCTCGCAGAGGAGTATAAAAGCTCCGGTAGCCCCCTGGAGGTTAGGCTTCTCCCTGGTGGGAGAGCCGTCCTTCAGTTGAGGATGGAATACTCACGGGTGGCTAAGGGATTCAGCCCTAAACCCCTGCTGACCCGTGGACCCCTGAGGACTTTATCCTTCATCGCCCTCTACCAGCCGATAGAGCAGAGGCGTATCATAGAGGCGAGGGGGAGCCACGCCTACAGGCATCTACGGATGCTGGAGGAGATGGGCCTCATCACCCGTGAACGCCAGGGGCGTAAGACCATTGTGAGGACGACGCCTGAGTTCGCAGATTACCTCGGCCTAAGCAGGGATAGCAGAAGGATGAAGAGGCAGCTTAGAAGCCTCTTCAAGAGGCTTGAGCTGAGGGAGTTGGAGAGGCGTAGATAGATGTCCCGCCGACGAGGTCGGCTTGGTGATGATACTTTTTAATTCTCATCACCCCTCATAACTTGAGCATGAGGTTTCTCACAATAGGATTGGGGCACTGCGGAGGTAAGATCGCCAACTCCTTCAAGGCCCTGGCGAAGGCGAGGAAGGGGGTCATCGTCGACGTCTGCGCCATAAACACCGATAAGGCTGACCTATTGACGCATACGAACATCCCGGAGGGGAATAAGCTCTGCATAGGCTCCGGGAGGGGTGCAGCAAGGGACTGGGAGGAGGGCCGCAGGGCGGCCATAGAGGCCCGAGGCCATATAGAGGAGCTGATCCGGAGGCTGCTGGCCCCAGACACCGATATAGTTCTGCTGACCCTCGGGGAGGGAGGTGGATCGGGCTCTGGGATCGCCCCAATAGTGGCTGAGATCATCGGAGACCTCGGCGGGGAGTGCATCGCCATCGCCACACTCCCCTTCGAGAGGGAGAGCGTTAAGACGAAGATAAACGCCGTAAGGGGCTTAGACCTCCTCTACAGGCAGGATGCCCTCAAGGCCTTGATATGTATAGACAACGATAAGATTGTGGCCCACTACCCGCATAAGACGCTGACCGAGGCCTATGAGGCTGTGAACAAGGTTGTCGTCGAGACCTTCCTCGACCTCGTCGATTTGGCCCACATGCCGAGTAGGGCTGACCGAATAGACGAGTCGGAGCTTTCGACGATCTTCAGATATGAGGGCTTCGCAACCCTCTCCAACTACAAAGCCAGATCGGATGAGGTTGAAGACCTGTCATCGACGCTGGTGGACACCTGGAATAGCAGCCTCTTCGCCGATGTCGACACCAGGACTGCTGTTGGAGCCATCTTCGGCATCGAGGGCCCCAGCCGCCTCTTCACCACGCTCCAGGTTGATAGGGTTAGGCGATGCTTCAAGGACACCCTCATAGGTAGAGACATCATCCTCGGCATCTACCCGATAGAGCGCTCACCCTGGGTCTCCATCGTAGGTGTCCTCGTAGGCCTCGACATACCGGGTAAAATACGAAGCCTATACGAATTGGCGAGGAGGGAGTATCAACGCCACCTTGAGGCCGTTGAGGAGCGTCGTATGCGTAAGCGTCGAGGCCTCTTCGAGTTTGAGGAGTTGGAGGCCGTTGAGAGGCCCATGGAGGCTCCGAGGGTTGTTGAGCCGACTCCGCCGTCGACGGCTATGCCGATAAGCGAGAAGAGGAGCATCCTCGACTTCGTCGGAGGCCTAAGCGGTCAGACCTTCAGGGAGGAGGAGTTCAGGGAGCTCCTGAGAGGCGAGTTCAATCTAAGCGACCCCGAGCTTGAAAGAATCATAGAGGAGCTGAGGTATAATGGATGGATATTCGAGCCTCGGAGGGGTGTCATCAGGGTTCTTTAGGCCTCGGATAGAATCTCCTCCATCGGCCTATAGGGGATGTCGAAGCCGAAGTATCTCGGCGATAGGAGCTCCAAGCCTCGATCCGTTCTCCATATCTCCGGAGCCTTGATGGCGATGACGGCGACCTCCCTGCCAGGGTTGATCTCATCGGTGAAGTTTGAGAGGGCGTAGCCCCTCTCCGGGTCGAGGATGGTTATGAGGTCTGGACAGGTGACGTAGGGCTTCCCGTCGAGCCAGGAGATGAGGTTCTCATTCTTAAACCATATCCGCATCCGCTTCCCAGCGTATTCGCCTAAGCCTCTTATCCTGGTCTTACCCCATAGGAAGCCCTCCCTCCCCTCACGTCTAAACATCTCCACGACGCCCCTGAAGATGATGGCTCCACCTGTGGCTTCCACAACAGCCTCAACGGGGTCTCTATGCTCCTCCCCAGCCCTCCTCACCGCCCTACCCACCTCCATGCTCTTTGAGAT
>CAZGKJ010000075.1:0-4129 GCA_964525955.1 uncultured Candidatus Bathyarchaeia archaeon | reverse complement strand
TGAGGGGGAACACCGGAACCTATGCGGGTATAAGGGTTGAAGCCGCCAGGGAGGCGGTGAGGAAGGACCTCATAGCGGAGGGGAATGCCACAACGATCTATGAGTTGGTGAAGCCCGTCTACTGCCGCTGTGGAACGGAGGTTGTGGTCAAAATTTTCGAGAATCAGTGGTTCATCAACTATGGAGACCCAGATTGGAAGAGGCTGGCCCATGAGAACCTCGATGAGATGACCATAATCCCAAGGGAGTTCAGACAGGAGTTTGAGAATGTCATCGACTGGCTGAAGGCGAAGGCCTGCGCCAGGAAGGTTGGCATGGGGACAAGGCTCCCCTGGGCTCCGGACTGGATCATCGAAGCCCTATCCGACTCGACGATCTACATGGCCTACTACACCGTCGTGAGGCATCTGAAACGGCTTCAGCCAGACCCCGAGACCCTCGACGTGGAGTTCTGGGACTACATCTTCCTCGGCGAGGGCTCTGCGATGAGGGTCTCGGAGAAGACTGGCATCCCCATAGAGGAGTTGGAGAAGATGCGGGAGGAGTTCCTATACTTCTACCCTCTTGATGCGAGGCATTCAGGTCGAGACCTCATACCGAACCACCTAACATTCATGATCTTCAACCACACAGCCATCTTCCCCAGAGACCTATGGCCGAGGGGCATCTACGTCAATGGAAGCGTCCTCATGGAGGGGCAGAAGATGAGTAAGTCTCTGAAGAACATCATACCCCTCATCGAAGCCATAAGGGAGTTCGGAGCCGACCCGCTGAGATTATCGCTGATGGCCACAGCCGAGCCGATAAAGGATGCCGACTTCAGCAGGAGCCTGGCGAAGTCCATGAGGGAGACCCTTGAGAGACTCTATGACAGGGTGATGGAGGCCGCCGAGCATGAGGGAGACCCCTCAGAGCTGAGGGATATAGACCTATGGATGCTGAGCAGGCTCCAGCGACACATAGCCGAGGCGACTGAGGCGATGGAGGAGCTGAGGGTGCGCAGAGCCATACATGCCATCCTCTACGACATGAATCAAGACCTCGAATGGTATCTACGCAGAGTCGCCCCGCAGAGAGAAAGGCGATCCAAGGCCATAAACTACGTCCTAAGGAGGGTGGCGGAGGCCCAGGTGAAGATGCTGGCACCCTTCACGCCACACCTCTGCGAGGAGCTCTGGGAGGCCCTCGGAGGGGAGGGCTTCGTCTCCACAGCCCCCTGGCCGAAGGTCGATGAGAGCCTCATAAGGCCAGACCTCGAGGAGAAGGAGAACATCGTAAAGGCCTGCCTCGAGGACATACAGCACATCCTAAGGGTGACCGGCATACAGCCTCAGCATATACACCTATACACGGCTACGAGCTGGAAGTGGAAGGTCTACCTCAAGGCCCTGGAGCTCGCCTCAGCAGGAGAGCTGGATGTCGGAAGCCTCATCAGGGAGTGCTTCAAGGATGAGGAGCTGAGATTTAGGGCCGGGGAGGTCCCAGAGTTCGCCAGGGCCATCGTCGAGGATGTGACTAAGACCCCAGAGGATCGGGTAAAGACGAGGCTGGAGATGGGCGTAGTCAACGAGCTGATAGTCCTACAGGATGCAGCCGACTTCCTAAAAGCCGAGTTCAACTGCGAGGTCTCAATCTGCGGAGAGTCAGACCCCTGGATAAAAGACCCAGAAGGCAGAGCCAAGAGGGCTAAGCCCTACAGGCCTGCGATATACATCGAATAACCCAAACGACTTTTCAAACTCGGCAGCCATTTAAGATGCTAGATCAACCCTCTCATGATATGGTGCAGGTCTCTATAGTCATCGGAAGCGAATCCGATCGAGAATTGGCTGAGAAGGCTTCAGGCATACTAAGGGAGCTGGGAATAGAGCATGAAGTCGTCGTCTACTCGGCTCACAGAGACCCTGAGGGCTTGAAGCGATATTTGGAGGAGGTTGATGCGGAGGTCTTCATAGCCATCGCAGGACTCTCCGCCGCCCTGCCAGGCTTCATAGCGGCCCATACGTTGAGGCCTGTTATAGGGGTGCCGAGGGCTGTTAGGCTACTGGGCCTCGACGCCCTATTATCGATGGTTCAGATGCCTACGGGCGTCCCCGTCGCAGTTGTGGGAATAGACTCGGCGAAGAATGCAGCCATACTAGCGGCTGAGATACTGGCGCTGAGGGATGAGGGGATCAGGAGGAGGCTGAAGGCCTATAGGGAGAGGTTTAAAACCTCCTCTCAACATAGCTGACGACCGACTCAAGGATTAGGCGTCCATCCCCATATCGGGGAGGCTCCTCATACCTCGTCCAGTCTGGGAGCTGCCATCCATAGTAGGCCCTCTCGGGGTGGGGCATCAATCCGAGGACGTTTCCCTCAGGGTTGCAGATGGCGGCGATGTCGTGAAACGATCCATTAGGGTTGTGGGGATACTCCCCCTCGGCATAGGAGCCGTCGGGCCTGGCGTAGCGGAGAACCAATTGATCATTCTCGTAGAGCCTTCGGAGATACTCCCGCTCGAGGTCTCTGGGCAGGAGGAAGCGGCCCTCACCGTGGGCCACGGGAATCCTCAGCACAGCATCCCTTGGGATGGAGGCCGTCAGATGGCAGCCGCCTCGATTCACATGTCTCAGATAGACCCATCGGCAGTGGTATCCCCCAGGGACGTTGTTGGCGAGGGCCGCCTGTGGATAGGGGGATTTACCCTCGAAGCCTGGCAGGAAGCCGGCCTCGACGAGGAGTTGGAAGCCGTTGCAGATGCCGAGGACGGCCTTCCCCTCATCGATGAAGCGTTCGAGGTCCCCGCCGATATGGTATTCGCACTCCTTAGCCCAGATGGCTCCGCTTCGAACATAGTCGCCGTAGCTGAAGCCACCTGGGAAGACGAGGATGTCATACTGCTCCAGGTTTCTCTCCCTGAAGACCCTCTGGGTGTGGAGAACCTCAACCTGTACTCCGAGGTCTCTGAAGGCCCTCGCCGTCTCAGCGTCGCAGTTGGTTCCAGGAGCTCTCAGGATGAGAACCCTTACTTCGCTCCGCTTCATCGCTAAGCCCCCAGTGGAGTCTTCCAGGCCTCGATGAGCTCCTTTAGGCTGAGATTCATCAGGGCCTCACCTCCACTTAGGATTATGAGATTCTCCTCATCTATGACTCGCCCTATCCTGGCGTTGGGTGAGTCGGCCATCAAATCCTCGAACTCCGATTCACACCCCTCAACGACCTCCACCAATAGTCGGCCATTAGACTCCGAGAACAGCAGCTGATCGGGGCGCATGACACCCTCAGCGGGAACGGCGTCGAGGTCTATCTCAAGGCCGAGCCATCCGGTGAAGGCCATCTCAGCCGCCGCGACGGCTAAACCCCCCTCCGAGAGGTCGTGGCAGGCCTTGACCAGGCCCCTATCCATCGCCTCCAGGAGCCTCCTATAGGCCTTTATGGTCTCTGAGGGCCTCAGCCTCGGAACAGATGCTCCGAGGAAGCCCATGAGGCGATAATACTCCGAGCCCCCCAGCTCTGGTTTCGTCACCCCTATGATGTAGAGGGGGTCTCCAACCCTCTTCAGGTCGAGGGTTACGACCCGCCTTATGTCGGGGACTATGCCGATGGCCGTGATTAGGAGCGTAGGCGTGACGGGGCCTAGGGGAGACTCGTTGTAGAGGCTGTCCTTACCGGAGATGAAGGGCATCCCATAGGCCCTGGCGACATCGTAGCAGGCTCGGCAGGCGTAGACGAGGCCTCCAAGGCGATCCTCCTTCTCGGGATTTCCCCAGGTGAAGTTGTCGAGGAGCGCAATCCGACGGCCTCCAACGGCTATGTTATTCCTAACAGCCTCATCGATCGATGAGGCGGCCATCCAGTAGGGGTCTATGAGACCGTATCGGGGCTTTAGGCCGCAGGAGATGGCGAGGCCCCTCCAGGAGTCCTCAAGGGGTTTTAGGACTGCGGCATCGCTGGGGCCTGCTTTCCAGCCGTGGAGGGGCTTGACGACGGTGAGACCCTTCACCTCATGATCATAAGTTCTGATGACCTCCTCCCTGCTGGAGATGTTGGGCGACGCCAACAATCGCTTAAGCATCTCACCTAGGTCTCTGGGCATGGGGAAGCTCGGCTCCTCCAGCTTTGGAGGCCTCCAGGTTGTTCGACGCCT
>CAZGKJ010000074.1:0-4159 GCA_964525955.1 uncultured Candidatus Bathyarchaeia archaeon | reverse complement strand
GAGATATCCCAAGACCCAAATATGCCGATGTATACGAGAACCCGTATATGGAATGTCATCAGCGTCCTCGAGGGCATCAGGGATTAGCCGCCCTGTTCAGGAAGATTTATCTCCCCTCCAACCTCTTTCCTGAGGTGATGCCCCTTGAGCAGGAGATACTTCGAGCGGAGCATCGAGTTTAGGCCTCCCAGGGTTAGGGGGGCGGTTGCCTTAGCCGTACTCCTCATCATCGTCGTCGGCTCTATAATGCTCTTCAGCGTCGGCCATATAGACGTCGGCTATGTCGCCGTCATCGTCGACCCAGTCTTCGGCTCCACCAGGGCTGTGGGAGATGGGAGCTATGCCAGATACTTCTCCAAGCCTCCATGGGCCAGCGTCTATAAGATCTATGTGGCGACAGACAGCGTCCACATGTGGAGTGAGGGGGGTCAACGAGGCGAGTTCCCAGCCGTTGAGACCCTGACTAAGGATGGCCTGGAGGTGAAGGTGGATATCACCGTCCGGTGGAGGGTTCTCCCCTCCGAGGTCGTCAACCTCTATAAACGCTTCCCTGCACTTGATTGGAGGGAGAAGGCCATCATACCCATCATCAGGGAGACGGTGAGGAATCTCATCGTCCAGTTCGACGCCATAGAGACCATAGAGAAGCGTGGAGTCATCAGCGCCATGCTGGAGGAGGAGCTTGTGAAGGCCTTCGAGGAGGAGCCCTCCATCCAGGGGGCCATCATCCTGGAGGGCATAGACCTCAGGAGGATAGCGCTGCCCGACGCCTTCGTGAAGGCGATAGAGGCAAAGCTGGCGGCTGAGCAGCTGGCCATAGCGGCTGAATACAACCGGACGAGGATGCTGGTCTTGGCCAACGCCACCGCCACATCCCAGATCATCGAGGCGCAGGGCCTAGCAACCTCAAGGCTCATCATAGCCAACGCCACCAGGAGGGCGATAGAGATTATAGCCTCGGATGAGGGTGTGGATGTCGGGGAGGTGACAAACCTATACCTATACCTGGAGACGCTGAGGGAGATAGCGGAGAAGGGGGGATCCATAATAATAGTCTCCGGAGAGGATAGATTCCTCATACCGCTACAGCCGAGATGACGATGAAGATGACCTCCCCCAGACGCCCCATGCTCTTAGGCCTATACCAGGATGAGTTGATCCTCCTAGCCCTCTGTCTCCTCCTAGACTCCCTCGACTACCTCATACCCGCCCTCTCGATCCCAAGGGTAGGGGACATAATGGATCTCCTCGGCCTCGTCTTCGCCGTCTTAGCCTTCTCATGGCTTGGCTTCATCACCCTCCTGGAGCTGATACCAGGCTTCGATATGCTCCCCTCCTTCACCATCACCTGGTTCACCTGGTATATACTCCGTGAACGCAGATTGGAGGCTGAGTTGGAGGCTGAGTTGGAGAGGTGGAGGTAGATGCATCGGAGGCTGATAGACACCCACGCCCACCTCGACGAATTCGATGAGATGGAGCCCATCATAGAGAGGGCCCGTGAGGCTGGAGTCGACGCCATAATAGCTGTGGGGGCCAACATGAGGGCCTGTAGATTGACGCTTCAGTGGGCCGACGCCTATCCAGGCTACGTCTATCCAGCCCTCGGGGTTCATCCCACAGAGTGGTTTGAGGAGGATGTGGAGGAGACCCTCAGATTCGTCGAGGAGCATCTCAACCGCTGCGTGGCCGTCGGCGAGATAGGGCTTGACTACTGGAGTAGGGAGGCGAGGAAGAATAAGGCTGTGAGGCGTAGGCAGAGGGAGATATATGTCAGACAGTTGGAGATGGCCGTGGAATATGATAAGCCGGTCTCGATACACAGCAAGGGAAGCTGGAGGGATGCCTTAGACCTGCTGTTGGAACACGGCCCTGAGAGAGCTGTCTTCCACTGGTATTCAGGCCCCATAGACATCCTAAAGGAACTCCTAAACGCAGGATACTATATCTCGGCCACACCAGCAGCGGAGTATAGTAAGCATCATAGGGCGGCCCTCCAGGAAGCTCCGCTGGAGCGTATACTCCTCGAGACAGACTCGCCGGTTGAGTATCGGGGGCGACCCTTGGAGCCGGGTGATCTCCCCCTGGTGGCGAGGGCCTTAGCCGAGTTGAAGGATGTCTCCCTCGAGGAGGTTGTGGAGGCGACGACCCGTAACGCTGAGAGGCTCTTCAGGATTTAGAAATCGTTAAGTTTCTGGAGCTCCCCCTCGGATTGGGTTGACATCGACCTTCAGACGTCTCATCTTCAGACCGATATCGATGCTCTACTTCACTATACTCCTACTCTGGCTCCTGATGCTTATGCCCATCATCTCCCTCCTCCTAAGAGCGGTCTTCGTCGAGTATCTCGGCCTCCCACCTGAGCTCTTCCTCATCTTCCTCCTCCTCAGCCTCCTCGGCAGCTTCGTCAACATACCAATAGCCGAGTTGGAGTCCCCCCAGCCCATCTACACATATCGAGAGGTCACCTTCTTCGGCGTCACCTGGTATATACCTCAAGTTGAGATGGGTTTGCGTAGAACCGTAATCGCCCTAAACGTTGGAGGATGCCTCGTCCCCATCCTCGTCTCCCTCTACCTACTCCTCTACTCCATACCTCAAGCCGAGCTGGATCCGTTGTCGACATACATCAAGGTTCTCATAGTCCTCCTCATCGTCTCCCTCATCGTCCACAGGGCCTCCAGGGTTGTCAGGGGCCTCGGGATAGCGACTCCAGCCTTCATACCGCCTATGATAACGGCGGTTGCAACCCTCCTCATCTACCACGTTGGCATACCATCGAACCCTACGAGGATCGCCTATATAGGTGGAACCCTCGGAACCCTAATAGGGGCGGACATCCTCAACCTACATCGGATACCACGTTTAGGGGCGCCCATAGTCAGCATAGGGGGAGCGGGAACCTTCGACGGCATCTACACAACAGGCTTAATATCAGTTCTACTCATCCTCCTGCTTCTATGACGGGTATTTGTCAGCAAACTCTTACAGTCAATCCATCGAAGCCTGTGTCAAAGCTGAGAAGCATATCTATCCCATACTCCTTGATCTGAGCCAATATAGTGTGGTCGGTGAAGCTTAATCCCTTAAATCTCCCAGATTGGAAGTTTTCCCAAGCCTTTAGGAAGATTCTCTCATCCACCGTTATCATCCTCGCTATCCTGGGTATACCTTCCTTGGTTGATCCGAGGATGAGCTTACCCACCTTGATAGCGATCTCCGGCCTTCTGGTTCTGATCAAGGCCACCGTCACGGCCTCGTCGAAGATGTAGTCCGAGGTGTAGGCTCTCCCGAACTTCCCCTTTCTCACATCGTCCATGAGCTGTAGGGCTCTTTCATGGTTCTTATCTCTCTTATTTGCGAAGGCGATGAAGATATTAGAGTCTATGAAGATGCTCATGCCTCCTCCTCTTCCCCGTAGAGAATCTTATCGATCTCCTCCCAGCTGGTCTCTATGCCCCAATCCTCGATTAGCGACAGCACCCTCTCAAACTCCTCGTCGGAGAGCTTCGGGTGTTCCTCGAATAAACCCTCGATGAAGTCTTCACCCCTCTCACAAGCCTCCTTGATGAGCCTTGATAGAATCTCCTGCTGCGTAACCCTCTTACCCACTCGTAGAGTGATGAGAGCTTGAAGCCTCTCCAACCGCTCCTTATCCTCCCTATCTATCTTCACGGAGGTGGACATCAATTAAAGGTAGAAAAGTATACTAAATAAACTCTTCCACCAAGAGATCGACGATAGAGATTTAGAGAAACAATCGACATTCTCAGGGTAGCCGGGGTAGCCAATTCTCGGCTTCGATGGAGATTCCCCCGCAAAATCCCCTCCTTTTTCTGATTTTTAGAAAAGTCTCCTCTAAGAATACCATTTTGTTTCTCTCTTAGTCTTTCTTCAAGTCATACACCAATTTTAACGATTTAACAAGCTTTTCATCATCTACTTCTCCTCCCAGAGTGAGATTATGCACTTCAACTTGAAAAGCTTCCTCCTAATCTCCTCGACGCTCCGTCCCACATAAGATCCTACAGGATCTCGGTTATAAGGGAGTGTCTCGGCGGAATCTACTTATCTAAAAGGGAGGGGGATTTCTTCATCGCTTTTGATCCTTCCATATGGATTTCTATCTGAAAACTTATCAACACATCTTGCTTCCCAC
>CAZGKJ010000073.1:0-4199 GCA_964525955.1 uncultured Candidatus Bathyarchaeia archaeon | reverse complement strand
CTCTTCACACCCTCAACCTCCACCGCTGCCCTTATGCCCTCAGCCATCGCCCTTCGAACAGAGGCCTCGTCGAGGCCGTTTATGACAACCTCTATGATTGAGTTAACCCCCTCATGCACCTGAGACTCTGGATACGTATGCCTAATCGCTGGGCAGAAGGGCGTGTTCGTCGAGGCTCTCAGGAAGGGGTACCTTGAACCCACCTTGCTCCCGCTTCGGCATAGCCCCCCTGGGAACGGCGTTATTACTCCAGGCACCCTGTGTATGGCCTCGACAGCCCTCTCGGCTGCCTCCAGCGTCGAGTCCTCGTCGACTCCCATGATGATGAAGTTTCCACCCCCAACACCCTTCTTGGCTCCAAGCATCTCCTCTATTAGGAATTCACCCTCCATCACGGGTATACGCCAGAATCGCCTCCGCCGTAGCCATCCGTCTCCAAGCCTCATCTTCACCTGATAGCCGTCGCCGAAGAATCTCAGCCTCCTCCCTATGTCGAGCATCGCATCGGCCTCCTCCTCCGGTATGCCATTATAGACGGCCGTCGTTGGGCAGGTGAGGACACACTGCCCTATGCGTCTGACGAGGGGCTCTATCAACGTCTTCTTTGAGTGAGCGAAGACTATGACAGCCGTCCCAGGTCGCCCATCAGGGGTTTCATCCTCGCTGAGCTGGCGCTCTATGCCTGCTTCACAGTCGCACATTATGACGCTTGTGGCGAAGCCGGTCATCTCCATCGCAGCCGTGTCAGCCCATTTTTGATTCTTAGCTGTGATGATGACTCGGCATCCCCACATCCTGAAGGCCTCTGCGAATGTGTCCTCAACCTCCACGCCGTTAACCCTCATCATCTCCAACCCACCACCTCCACAGGCCTCTGAATTGGGAGATAGGAGTCCTCAACTGGATAGTTGCTTAGGCTGATGGTGTAATAGTTCCTGAAGCCCTCCTCAAGGTCTTTCATAAGCTCACCCTCCAAATCCTCCGGGATCTTGACATCCACCCAGTATGTTTTACCCAGGGGGGTTGAGACAATCTCTCCGTCGACGACTACGATCTCCCCACCCTTGATCGTATATTTGGCCCTTGAGAAGGCCTTCTCCACCTCCCTATACATGGAGGGCCTCCACTCCGTGGGGTCGATGTCATAGATGGCTACATCGCCATCCGCCCCAGGCCCGAGATGACCCTTCTCCCCCAGGCCCAGAACCTTAGCAGGAGCAGCCCTTGTTGTGATGGCGATCTCATAGAAGTCATACTCCCTATATATGTCGGCCAAAGTCGTCTTCCTCATCGCAGCCCTATGTATCTCAAGCATCGTATCGGTTCTGGCCTTACGGCTCATCAGCCATGCTATAACCCTCGGATAGAAGGTGAACGGCCCTCCATTGGGGTGATCCGTCGTCATGTAAACCCTCCAGGGATCGTAGATCAACAGGGCCAGCTCTAGGCCTATGGCCCACTGGATGGCGTTGACCGGATTCTTCTTCCTAAACGTATAGGGGACGACGCCCGCCCCGGCTTCCATCTCCACATCGCTGTTAACCCACTTGTTCCCAGTTAGGTTGTAGAGCCTGAACTGCCAGGGGCCGTCTCCAGTCATCGTCGTCGTGTCGGTGAAGATGACCTGACCCAGGTCGAGGGTTACATGCCTATGGGAGTTGACATACCTGGCGATCTCAGATGCCCCAGATCGCAGTGTGGCCCAGCTGTCGCCTGCGAAGGCGTTGAACTGGCAGTGGACGATATGGAGCGTATTCTCCCTCCCCTCTTTAGGCTTTACGTCCTCCACAGCCCTCATGGTCTCAAGTGTGGTCTGATAGTTCCCTGGAACCCCAAGGTTGTTGCAGTGTAGATGTATCGTATGCGGCAGCCCCAGCTCCTCGTTGGCCCTGGCGAGGCTTGTGATTATCTGCCTCGGCGTGACGTCGAATCCTTCAACCGTGTCATCTAAGCTCTCAACGTTCTTACCCCACTTCCAGGACTCGACGCCGCCTGGGTTGACTATCTTGATGGCATATCCCCTCGTCGCCCTCATAAGCCATGCTATGAAGGCCTTCAACATCTCCAGGTCCCCCTCCCTCACATACTTGAGGACGAAGTAGTTGTTCCCGAACAGCGGGTAGGCCGACTTGTCGACGATGGGCGTGTCGTAGAGCTCCTCATGGACATGCCTCGCCCCCAGCGGAGGCATAGCGGGCTCCATTACGGTTGTGTAGCCCATCTGCGCATAGCGGTATCCGGCTATGTAGGTTGAGGGGCATGAATAACCGACGCCCGCCCTCGTCACCCTGGTCCTCGGAACTGGGTCTTTCCTGTGATCCTCCGGTCTGAGGAGTCTCCCGAGATTTATCTTCGATCCGGCGATGTGGCTGTGGAGGTCTACGCCTCCAGGCATGACGACCATCCCGGAGGCGTCGATGACCTTGGCCGTATGCTCCGGTAGCTCCTCGACGATCCTGCCATCCTTTATGTAGATGTCCATCTTCTCCCCGTTGACCTTGTTTATCGGGTCGTAGACGTATCCACCCTTTATGATGAGATTCATCCCATCACCTCCTCTATGATGAGGCTTAGAACCTCAGCGTCGGGGAGGACTCCCTCAGGCGGCTCCAAGAACTTCTTCAATCTTATCGGTATGCCATCCATCCTGTAGGCTGTCCCCTCAGCCTCTATGCCCGCAGCTGCCGTCGGGATGACGACTCGGCTGATGATGGAGGTCATACTCCTCTTCGGGTCGAGGACTATTGTTGGAATCTCGGCTAAACGCCTCGCAGCCTTATAGGGTAGATGCGCAGCTGGGTCTGAGGCGATGATCAAAGCCGCATCAGCCTCCCCCCGGGCGAGGAGGTCTACGGCTGTGTATTCGCCTGGATTGTATCTTGGGTAGCCCCTGCTGAAATCAACTGCATAGGGGTAGCCGGTCTGCCAAGTCGTCACCGTGTTGGCCCCAGCGACGTTGTAGTGTCCCCTCATCGGTATGAGGACGAACTTCGTGTGATAATTCAGATCGGCGACGAGGCCTATGGCTGCCTCGATGTTCATATGCCGCCCCTCACTCTGCGTCAGGCCTAGGCCGAAGAAGATGGCTCCGAATCGGCTTTTCTTCATCCTCTCAGCCAGCTCGATGATGACATCCCTCGGAACACCTGAAACCTCGTCGACGTCGAGGCTGTAGCCCCTGACGACGGCTCTAAGAGCCGATAGGAGCTCATAGTCGCCCCCTGGCTTCACCTTCAGGAAGAGGTCTGCCACCCTCTTCATCCTCGTCTCCCTAACGTCGACGGCCACCACATACCGGTCTTTCCTACCCCCAGAGGTGTATAGGCCTCTCGCCATAGCTGAGTATCGGGTTAGATGCCTTATATGGGCCTCAAGGGGGTTGCATCCCCAGTAGATTATGAGGTCAGCCCTATTCTTCACGGTTCCAAGGGTGCACTTCGACTCTCCGAGGGTTTGGAGAGCAAGTATCGTCGGCCCGTGGCATACGGAGGCCGTGTTGTCGACGACGCCTCCTATGAGCTCTGCGAGCTCTATCGCCTTGGCTATGGCTCCGCACTCCGTGGAGCTGAGGCCGTAGATTAGGGGCCTCCTCGCAGATTTGAGTATCCCAGCAGCCTCCTTCACAGCCTCCTCAAGGGTGGCGGGCTCGCCATTTATGAGGGGCTTCTCAACCCTATTCTCATGGTGGTGTAGGAATTTCGATGTGGAGATGGCGCATCCATTCCGCACCTTGACGATCCGGTTATCCTCAACGGTTACCTCCAGGTCGTCGCATAGGCATCCGCAGAAGGGGCAGACAACACTCCTGTATATGGGCATCACAACTCACCCCTTCAACTCCCTTAGGAGCTCCTCAAGGGTTGGAGGCTCCCCCTCAGCCCTACGGATCCTGGCCTCCACACCCTTCAAAGATGGTATGCCCGTCCCATGGGTCTCGGGGTCGAAGAGTCTATTGGCCCAGGGGCCTAGGGGTATGAAGGCCACGCCAACCTCGACGTCCTCTGAGAGCTTACACCAGACCCTCGTCGAGCCGTGGAGCGTTGAGACCTCGACGGCTTCTCCCTCTTCAACGCCGATCCTCTCCGCATCTCTAGGATTTAGGAGGATGTAGTTGACACTCCTCTGATAGCGTTCCGATGGCTTTCCGATCTCCTTTCCAACTCCCTGCTCGGCCGTCCTCCCCGTTATGAGGGTTACCG
>CAZGKJ010000072.1:0-4401 GCA_964525955.1 uncultured Candidatus Bathyarchaeia archaeon | reverse complement strand
TCGTCGCCAGGGTTGCATTGATGCACTACTACGGCGACCTATGGAGGAGCGAGGTGGTTCTCATAGGTGATGATGACCTCCTCAGCGTCGCCCTATCGATGAGCGGCCTCCCCAAGCGGGTTTTGGTCTTGGACATCGATGAACGCCTTGGAGACCTAATCTCCGAGATCGCCGATGAGCGGGGGCTGGACATAGAGTTCATGAGATATGATGTCGCTGAGCCGCTCCCAGAGGAGCTCATCGGAGCCTTCGACCTCTTCTCATCGGAGCCTCTGGAGACATGGCTGGGTCTAAGGGCCTTCATCCTGAGGGGGACCGCCTGCCTCGGGGAGGGAGGCATCGGATACTTCGGCTTAACCAGGGCTGAGGCATCCATTGAGAAGTGGAGGCGTATTGAGGCTTTGGTAACGAGGATGAACTTCGCCATAACCGATGTGATAGCGGACTTCTCCTATTACCCCACTAGGTTCGAGGATGTCAGCTATGAGGTCTTCGTTAAGAGGCTTCGCTTCCCCGTTGGGGAGAACCCTGGAATCGACTGGTATAAGTCGACGCTCTTCAGGATCGAGGCTTTGGGGAGGCCGAAGCTTCTAGTCGATCCACGTTGCAGGCTGAGATTGACCTACATCGATAAGGAGGAGGATATCACGCATCCGGCGCTGTATGGAGGCGGGAGCTAATAAGGTTTTTATATAAATTCCTTATCCCTATTTTGGATGGAAACTAGAAGGGTTAGACTTCTGGCTGAGACCTCAATGTTCGTCGCCTTATCTCTCGTCCTCAGCTATCTCAAGATGTATCAGCTCCCCTATGGGGGCTCCATAACCCTGGGAAGCATGGTTCCAATACTGCTTCTGGCCTTTAGATGGGGTTTGAGGGTTGGGGTCTTTGGAGGCGCCGTCTTCGGCCTCGCCAGAATGGTGTTGGACGGCTGGGTTTACCACCCCCTAGGCATGTTCCTCGACTATCCCCTCGCCTTTGGTCTCCTCGGGATAGCAGCCCTCTTCAGGGAGCGCCCCCTCCTAGGCGTCGCCGCAGCCCTGGCGGCTCGATTCATCTCCCACTTCATCAGTGGAGTCCTATTCTTCTGGATGTATGCCCCCGAGGGTATGAGTCCCATAGTCTACTCGGCTGTCTATAATGGCAGCTACATCCTACCGGAGATGGCGATAAGCTGCCTCATCCTCTACCTCCTCGATAGACGTGGCCTCCTCACCATCGGCTGATCTTCATCGAAACTAATCTTAAATAGCTGGTGGGGGGAGTGGTATAGTTGGCATGCACGCTGTTGAGGTTAAAGATGTCAGTAAACGCTATGGAGATGTCACCGCCGTCGATGGCGTCTCCCTCACCGTCGATAGGGGCATGCTCTACGCGATCATGGGGCCTAATGGAAGTGGGAAGAGCACCCTATTATCGATGATAGCCACCGTGAATAGGCCGACGGGCGGCGCCATAAAGGTGATGGGTTACGACGTCGTCGAGGAGGCCGATGAGGTTAGGAGGCTCATCAACTATATCCCAGAATCTCACAGGCTTTGAGAACCTCATCTTCTACGCCGCTCTCCTAGGCATACCTCGATCAGAGGCGAGGCCCCTCGCAAAGGAGCTCCTGCGGAGGGTCGGCCTCGATGAGGCGGCTCATCGACGGGTCTCCACCTATTCTAGGGGGATGCGACGCTGCCTTGAGTTGGCGACAGCCCTCCTCGGCGATAAACCCCTCCTCATCCTTGACGAGCCGAGTGGGGGGGGCTCGACCCCTCGATGAGGAGGATTGTGATGGGCTGGCTGCTGGAGGAGGTTAAGGGGCGTGGTCGAACAATACTGCTGGCAACCCACATCGGGGAGCTCTTCTGGACGATCGCCTGGCCAGCCCTATGGGTTGTCCTCGACCGCCTAATCTTCACCCAGGGCATCCCAAAGCCCCTACTCCCGAGGGTTAAGGCATCGATGACGCTTCAGATGATGGGATTCGCCGTAATGCTCGCCGGCATGGCGAATCTCCCGGCGTCGATAGCTGGAGACAGGGAGCGAGGCGTCTACAGGAAGTTCGCCTCCACACCTATAAAGGCGTGGGAGGACGCCGTGGGGAGGCTCCTCGCCCTGCTGCTATTCTCCGTGGTCTCATCGCTCATCGTCCTCGCCGTAGGCATGGTCCTCGGCTCCAGATATGAGGTTAGAGGCATAGCCCTCATCAAGGCCCTCGGTGTAGCTCTCCTCCTACTCCTCTCCTCTGGGGGAGTGGGCCTCATCATAGGCTCCATAGCTGGGAGTGCACACTCAGCCGTAAGCATAGGCGTCGGCGTAGCTGTGATCACATCAGCCGTCAGCGGGGTCTTCGCCCCATATCAAATGCTCCCAAAAGGCCTAAAGATATTCTCAAAACTCTATCCGCCTTCAACCTCGATCTCAGCCATCATCTACCTAATACTTGGAAGACGCTATGCTGGCTACAACCCACTAACGAGGCTGCATGCAATATATATCGTAGCCTCATCCCTGCTCCTACATCTCATAGGCCTCTGGCTCTACCACCTCAAGCTCTGGTCTAGGCGTCTATGACCCTTCAACTAATCGGCTCATATCTGGCGAAGAAGTGGCCTAGAATCTCAGGCCAGTAGACAACCCTGAAGCCCTTGTTGAGGTGAGCCCTCTCCACAACCCTCTCCATGACTGCTCCGACATACTCCATGTGGGCCTTCGTCAACGCCCTCCTGGGTATGGCGAACCTCACGAACTCGAAGGTGCGCCTCTCCACCTCCCCCCTATCGAGGTCTACGAAGTCTACGGGGAAGGGGGCGCCGACGATCCTCACAGCCCCCTCCAGATACATATCGGCGAAGGCGGCCACCCCTGGAAGCTCCTTCTCAGATAGATGGGGGTAAACCGAGTAGACGTCGAGGAAGACTCCCGAGCCGCCCGTCGGCTTTATAACCCTTGCCCCAGCCCTCTCCAGCAGCTCTCCGAGATAGGCGACCTGCCGGACCCTCCACTCCAGATATCTCTCATCAAGCCCCTCCCTTAGGCCTATGGCGATGGCCTCCAGGTCTCTCCTGGCGAGTCCACCGTAGGTTGGGAAGCCCTCGTAGAGGACCAGCCTCTCCTTACATCGCTCCGCCAGCTTCTCATCTCCCAAGGCGATGAAGCCCCCTATGTTGACGAGGGCATCCTTCTTACAGCTCATGTAGCATCCATCGGCGTAGCTGAGGGCCTCCCTGACGATCTCGGCAACCGACTTCCCCCCATAGCCTGCCTCCCTCATCTTTATGAGGTAGCAGTTCTCGAAGAATCTGCAGGCGTCGAAGAATATTGGGATGTCATATCTCTCAGCTAGCTCCCTTGTCTCCCTGATGTTCTCCATCGAGATGGGTGAGGAGGCTGCGACGTTGTTCACACCAGTAAGCAGTATGAAGGGTATCTTGTCGTGATACTTCCTCAGCACATATTCAAGTCTCGCCGGGTCTAGGTTGCCCCTGAAGGGGTATTCATGATCGAAGTCCCAGAGCCACTCCCCTATGAGGTCTATCGGCTTCCCACCCTTATCGGCGATGTGGGCCCTCGTTGTGTCGAAGTGGGTGTTCCCAGGGATGATGTCTCCAGGCTTTATCAGGGCGCCGAAGAGGACGTTCTCAGCGGCCCTCCCCTGATGGGTTGGGATGACATGCTCGAATCCAGTAATCTCCCTGACGGCCTCCTCAAACCTATAATAGTTTTTAGAGCCTACATAGGCCTCATCACCCCTCATCATGGCGGCCCACTGCTCATCGCTCATGGCGGCCGTCCCGCTATCCGTTAACAGGTCGATGTAGACATCCTCCGACCTAATCCTGAAAGGTGAATAATGGGCCTCCTTGAGAATCCTCTCCCTCTCCTCCCTGCTTGGAATCCTAATAGCCTCCACGACCTTGATCCTGAAGGGTGGGGCCAGCGTCCTCCTCAAAAGCTCCAAATCCGACATAACACTAAAAAATAAGAAGGCAACTCTTAAAAGGGTATTTACCGCCCTCAGCCTATGAGCGGAAGGCCCTGAGACCCTCCATGATCAGGTTTTCGAGAGGCGAGGCTGAGGGTGGAAACACAGAATCATAACACATATATTGTGTTACGCTGATGTAAACAAGGATGTATAATGAGCGAAACCGTCACTTTCCGTGTGCCTCGGGAGCTTAAGGAGCGGATGAGGAGATGCAAAATAAATTGGAGCGAGATTCTGAGGAAGACCGTGGAGGAGACTATAAGGAAGTATGAATTATCGGAGGCAGCTAAGATAGCAGACGAAATCAGAAATAAAACTAAATACGGAGTATTTAACAGCGTTAAGGCCATTAGAGAAGATAGAGGTAGATAAGATAGAGGTAGATAAAATGGGGATGATAGTTCTGGATGCAAGTGTCGTAGCAA
>CAZGKJ010000071.1:0-4631 GCA_964525955.1 uncultured Candidatus Bathyarchaeia archaeon | reverse complement strand
GTCCCCCCCTCCCTCACGACGGCGGCGGTCAATCCAGCGGCGGTTGACCCTCGACCAGTTGTGTAGAGTCCCCTCGGAGCAGCCTTCGCAGCGAATTGTAGGAGCTGGCTCTTACCCGTGCCTGGGTCTCCCACGAGGAGGACGTTTATGTCTCCCCTGATCCTGACGTCTGGGAGCTCCTTTGTGATGCCTCCGAATAGGAGATACATTATAGCCTCCTTGATATGCTCATAGCCGTAGATCGATGGGGCTATAGACTGCAGTATCTTTCGATGTATCCAGGGGTCTGAGGCCAGCTCCTTTATCCTCTCCTCATCCTCTGGGGTTATCTCCATCATCTCCAGCTCCCTGCTGCTCACCTCCACGTTGTTCGCCTCGAGGATGAGGTCGAAGGCCCTAAGGGTTCCGCCTCTCCCCTGCCTCTGAACCAGGTCGATGACGCCTACGATGGTAACCCTATCCCCAGGCCTCGCCACGTCGACGAGGTCGTCTTTGAGGAAGACGTTTAGAGACCTTGGAAGCTGACCTGGGGGGAGCTCCTCAGGCATCTCCTGAATCGTAATCCTCTGTGAATCGATGAAGGTTGACTCCTTAGGGTCGAGTTCAAAGCCCCTCTTACGCCCGCAGGATGGGCATTCGGTTGGGGTTCTGAGATATTGGGAGCCCTGCTCAAGGTAGATTAGCTCCCCACAGCTTCTGCATCTGAAGACCGCCTTCGTCAGCAGGGGCATCACCGCTGTGGCTCTGACGATTATGCCGTTCACCATCACAAGTCTCCCTATATGGTCTGAGCTGATCCTTCTGAGCGGGGTCTCCTGGGGGAGCGCCCTAAATCTCACATGGACTCTGCCGACCGCCTCAGCGTATTCGGGATCCCTGATCCTAAGCTTCGACAGAACGACGGCATCGAATTTCGGTATATGCTCACTTGGATCGTTGAGGACGGCCCTCGCCAGCTCTGCGTCGAAGGCGTAGAGGTCTGGGAAGTCTATGACGATGGACTTGGAGCCCTTAACAGCCATCTCAGAGATGGCCCTCTCATACTTCAGGTTTCCCCTCTGGTCCCTGAACTCCTCTATGAAGCGGGTGAAGGCCTCCTCCACGGCGACGAGCTTGGAGAAGTCCATCACTCACCCCCCACCCGCCTCATCTCGCTTCTCCACATCGATATGAGGCCTCTAACCTCCCTGTATAGGAGCTCCTCCTCCGGCTGTAGAATCCCCGTCGGCGCCCTCGCCTCGGAGGCGGCCATCCTTACGACGCCTCCTATACGGCTCTCCACGATGTCTCGGTATATTCCCCTAAGTCTCCCAAGCTGCCCCTCACCCCTACGCCTCATGCCCTCGAGGGTGAGGTAGGCCCTACGATAGAACCCCTCAGGGAGCTCCGTCAACCTCCCCGGTGGATGAACCCGTTCACGATAATGTATCTGAGTCCACTCTCCGCCCGTGATCCCCTCCTCCAGAAATCTCGCCAATCCAGCCTCGACGAGCTCCCACGCCACCCAGAGGGGGGCCGTGAACTCCTCCTCAGCCTCCACCTCCTCGATGAGGATGCCGGCGGTCTCTATGCGTCCAATCTTCCTGAGGGCCTGAAGCCTGACTGGTGTGTTCTCATACTCGAAGATGATATCCCTCATCGTGGAGGCTATGGAGGACATCCCCAATCCCCTATCTGCATAATAAATCTTTATCATTTTATTGCAGCTAAACATTATACCCATCCTAATACTTAAAATAACTGCGAACCCTCAGCCCGCAGAGGGGTCGGTGAAAGTATCTTCTTTCCCCCAACAGGCGTAGATAATGTCCTCAACGCCTCGTATCAGGCATCGTATTATTTGTATTAGGATTTTAGCTACATGAGGCCCTTAAATAAGGGAATATGGAACACAACCCCCTACCAATATTCCAGATTTTAATCAGGGAGGGAAAGGGGAGCTATAATAGGGGGTAGAGGAAATCTTCACCTCGAAGCCTTGTATGATGAGAGTAACACCTCGGGAGAACCCCGCCGCCTCAAGGCTGTTAGAGCTGGTTCGACGATTGATGGCCAACCCCAACGTCCGAAGCCTAATCGAGCATCGAGTCGGGGAGTTTCTCGAGATGAGGCATAGAGGCGATGAGGATTGGTTTAGGGAGCTGGCCTTCTGCCTATTGACGGCCAACTCCAGCGCTGAATCCGCCTTAAAGGCCCTGGAGGAGCTCGACGCCCTCATCTATCATGGAGCCACAGCGGAGGTGGAGGGGGCGCTGAGGAGAAGCGGATACAGATTTCCGAGGCGTAGAGCCGAGTATATCGTCGAGGCGAGGAGGCATCTACCAGGATTGAAGGCCATCATCAGGGGCTTCAGAAGCCCAGGGGAGGCGAGGAGATGGCTGATGAAGAATGTCAGGGGTCTGGGGTGGAAGGAGGCGAGCCACCTATTGAGAAACCTCGGCTACCTCGATGTCGCCATACTCGATAGGCATATACTAAGGGTGATGAATCGCATCGGCCTGATAGATGAGGCTGAGTCCTCAAAGACACCTCAGGGAAGACGATACGAGGAGCTGGAGGAGCTCCTAAGGCCTGTGGCCGATGAGCTGGGCATACCCCTCGGAGTCTTAGACCTCTACCTCTGGTATATGGAAACCGGAAAGATTTTGAAATGATTATCGACTTCTCTTTCCTGCTATAATTTTATTTACGTTTTCTGATATTATTTTATTTCGTTCATGGGTTAACTCACTTATTCTTTTTTGAATTTTATCTATTTCTTTTTCTAATTTTTCTATTTCTAAATCTAATTCTCTAATTCTCTCATCTTCAGTTGCTCGTTTAAACACATCAAAATCTGTAATCCTTCTCTTTTCTGGGGGTAAAATTTTTGATAATTTTTTCTGAATATTCTCTCCTTTATGTATTCCTATATAGTGAAGGGCATATTTCTTATAATGTTTCTTTTTCTCCCTCATTCTTTGGTCGTAATCTATTCTGCCTTCAAGTCCCCAAACTTCAATATATATGTCTCCTAATCGAGGATGTTGCACTTTAAAGTCGGCAACAAAGTCTGAATGGGGTATTTTTGGATAAACTTTATGTGGAATGCCATATTTATAAAGAAAATCATCAACAGCTTTTTCCATCTTAGATTTTACATAATGACCATCTTTGCAACGGATATATCCTGCACTTTTCCTTCGGGGCATTTACTTCAAGGATGGGATGGATTTCTTAAAATTTAAAGTTATTCCGTGAATTATTAAATGAATCAGCTATGAGGGTTGTGATCAACGGTGAGGTTAGGGAGCTTAGAACCATCTGGAGGGAGGGGCACCTCGTCAAGCTGATCGATCAGAGGAAGCTTCCGCATAGGCTGGAGATCGCCGTTATGCGAGACCATAGGGAGACGGCTCAGGCGATTAGGGATATGGTTTTGAGGGGTGCCGGAGCTATAGGGGTGGCAGCAGCCTATGGGATGGCCCAGGCGGCCCTGGAGGCACGGCATCTACCCCTCAAAGATTTCATGGCATACATGGAGGAGGCTGCTCAGCGTATCAGGGCGACGAGGCCGACGGCCGTCAACCTCTTCCACGCCGTTGAGCGATGCCTAAGAGCAGGAGGGGAGGGAGGCGTGGAGGAGCGTGTCAAACGCATCGTCGAAGAAGCCGATAGAATTGCTGAGGAAGACCTCAGGGCTTCCAAGCTCATCGGGGAATATGGAGCCAAGCTCATACCCGATGGGGCACGTATCCTCACCCACTGCAACGCCGGAGCCCTCGCCTTCATCGACTATGGGACAGCCCTCAGCCCGATAAGGTATGCCCATAGGATGGGGAAGCGCATCTTCGTCTACGTCGACGAGACCAGACCCCGATGCCAGGGGGCGAGACTCACGGCCTGGGAATTGGAGATGGAGGGCATCCCCTACGCCGTCATCGCCGACAACGCAGCGGGATACTACATGCATCGAGGCGAGATCGATCTGGTGATCGTCGGCGCCGACAGGATAGCGGCCAACGGAGACGTGGCCAACAAGATCGGAACCTATGAACGAGCCGTCGTAGCCAAGGAGAATGGCATCCCATTCTACGTGGCAGCCCCAGAGATGACCTTCGACCTCAAATGCCCATCGGGCGACGAAATCGAGATCGAGGAGCGAAGCCCAGAGGAGGTTATAACAGCCTGGGGCGTCGACGAGGAGGGGAACCCCACGAGGGTCTACATCGCTAAGCGGGGGACTCCAGCCAGGAATCCAGCCTTCGACGTCACGCCGGCTAAATATATCACGGCCTTCATCACCGAGAGGGGCATCCTAAGGCCGCCCTATGAGGAGAGCATCCGGAGGGCCTTCGGTTAGGTGATGTAGAACTCCTCATCCTCGATGAAGGTCTGGGGGAAGAGCTCCCTCATCGCCTCTATCAGCTTAGGTTGAAGCCGAGCCACATCCGTGAGGGATAGGATGCCAACCAGCTTAGACTCCTCTCCACCTCTGATGACGACGGGCAGCTTCTTAATCCCCCTCCTAAACATCGCCTCAACAGCCTCCTCCAGAGGCGTCGAGGGATAGGTCACGATGACGGGGTGGGACATAACCTCGCAGACCCTAACCCGCTCAGGGTTGAGACCCCTCGCCACAACCCTATAGG
>CAZGKJ010000070.1:0-4969 GCA_964525955.1 uncultured Candidatus Bathyarchaeia archaeon | reverse complement strand
CCCCGTAACAGGCCCAATATACGTTGAGGGAGCCGAACCAGGAGACACCCTCATCGTTGACATACTCGACATAGAGTTGCCAGAACTCGGAGCCCAAACTGTCATACCGGGCTTCGGAGCCCTGGAGGGCTGGCTGAAAAGATTGGAATCGGAGACAAAATTCCATAGGATCGAGGGCAGCCGCATCCTCTTCGAGAGGAAGGATGGCAGAACCATCACCCTGGAGGCGGAGCCTTTCATAGGAACCATAGGCGTCGCACCGGCCTTCGAGGCCATAACGAGTTTAGCACTCGGCCCCCACGGTGGGAACATGGACTGCCCCGATGTGAAGCCAGGAAACCGATTGATGCTGCCGGTCTTCAGGCCCGGAGCTCTGCTCTCCCTCGGCGATATCCACGCTCTACAAGGCGATGGGGAGATATGCGGGACAGCCGTAGAGGTTCCGGCTGTCGTAAGGCTGAGGGTCGATGTGAAGAAGGGTTATAGGATAAGCTGGCCGAGGGTTGAGTCCAGAGATGAAATCATGACTCTCTGCAGCGCCAGACCACTGGAGGACGCAGTCCGATGGGCCTTCCTGGAGCTGATCGAATGGATGCACAGCGACTACGGCTGGGATAGGATGGATGCCTATATGTATCTCAGCCTCACAGCCCGCATCAGGGTGGCCCAGGTCGTCGATCCGCTTTATACCGTGGCGGCGAAGCTGTCGAAGAGTCTCCTCTAACCCTTCTCCTTCGTTTTGAAGAAGAGCCAATTCTTCGGATTCCTCTTAAATCTCACCAAGGCGTATCGGCCCCTGAGCTTCTCTCCGTTGAGCCAGAAGACGATCTTATCGGGTTTACGGCTCTCAAGGGTGTAGGTGCCCCTATCCCAGATTATGACCCTTCCAGCTCCATATTGTCCCTCTGGGATGACGCCCTCAAAGTCGATGTAGTCGAGGGGGTGATCCTCAACCTCCACGGCGAGACGCCTGACGCCTGGCTCCCTTGGAGGCTCCTTTGGAACCGCCCAGCTCTTCAGGACGCCATCCATCTCCAGACGTAGATCCCAGTGTAGATGCGACGCATGATGCTCCTGGATGACGAATCTACCTGTCTCCCCCCGCTCAGACATCAGGGATTATATTCTCGGGGTGGAAGAAGTCTTTTTCGTGGTGAAATGGGTATATGAATCTTGGAGGGATATGTGACTCTAATATTTATCAGTGATTGAAGAAAAATAAAAGTAGGTTCCAGAGATTCATAACCGTGATACCGTTCGGCGTTCAGAGGTTCATGTTCTATAGGGGTAGAAGACTCTACGGCCTCGTCGTCAAAGCCATCTCAAGGCCTGGAGTCCTGGCGGCGGTGACGAGTAAGATAGCGGAGAGGGGATTAGACATCACCTATTGCTCCACCAGAACGGTGAAGGCGGATGAGAAGGGTCTCATACTCCTCTTCATAGATTTCACGGACTCAGAAATCGAACCCACGACGCTGGCGAGGGAGCTGGAGGAGCTTGAGTCCATAGTGGATGTGAGGCTGATCAAGCCTAAATTCGAGGGCTTCATCTCCGACGATGTCTCCTTCCCCCTCCTCCTCGACTCCCTCAGGGCCATCATACTGGATGAGACAGCCCTCAGAGGGTTTCTCGTCTCCTTCAGGGAGCATCTGGGAACCGGAGGGGAGGCGATGCTCTACCACCTCGGAGTGGAGGTTGGAGCCATGAGGGCGGCCCATCTATTCGAGAAGGCGGAGTCGATAGGTATCCTCGATTTAGGTGGGAAATGCCAGATACTCTCCAACATCCTCACATCGCTGGGATATGGCATATTTAAACCCGTTAAGCTCTATAGAGAGCCGCCACAGGCCATCCTCAGAGTCTACCGCTTCATAGAATGCGAGCTGGGGAGAGGGGCGAAACAGCCATACAGCCAATTCATAAGAGGGATGTTAGCGGGTTTCGCCACCTACTGCTTCAACAGACCCATGATCGCAACCGAGACCCGGTGCATAGCCATGGGTGACCCCTACTGCGAGTTCGAGGTGAAGCCGAGGTAGGCAAAGATGTTTATAGGCCTAAAACCCTAAATGGAGAGACTTGAGACGGCTTAGAATAGTCTTCGAACCCTATGGCCGTAGAGTCGAGGTCGATGAGGGGGAGAGCATCCTCGAGGCGGCCAGGAGGGCCTCCATAGGGTTGAGAAGTGAATGCGGAGGTATGGGTCTCTGCGGCAGATGCCGAGTCGTCGTCGAGAACCACGAGGCAGTCACACCTCCAACGGAGGCTGAGAGGAGGCTTCTAACATCAGAGGAGCTGGAGAGGGGTGTGAGACTCGCATGTCAGACCCGTATATTGGGTGAGCTCTTCGTCAGCATACCGCCGGAGAGCAGGGTTGAGGCTCAGAGAATTGAGGTTAAAGGCCTGAGAAGGGTTGTAGAGCTGGAGCCGATGATATGGAAGCTCCACATGAAGCTGGAGAAGCCCAAGCTCGGCGATAGGAGGGGCGACCTCGAACGGCTGCTTGAAGCCCTTGGAGGCGATGTGGAGGTAGATTGGGAGGCCGTTAGGGTGCTTCCAGAGGCCTTGAGGAGGGGGGATTGGGAGGCCACAGCCACCCTATGGGGCTCAACCCTCATAGCCGTAGAGCCGGGGGACACCACGAAAACAATCTATGGATTGGCCGTGGACATAGGGACGTCGAAGGTCGTCGTCCAGATCGTCGACCTCTCAACCGGGGAGGTCATCTCAACCGGAGCTGTTGAGAATCCCCAGGCCATACATGGGGAGGACATAATGGCGAGGATGACCTACGCCATGGAGTCTCCAGGCAACCTCGAGGAGCTCCAGAGATTGGCTGCTGAAGGCGTGAATGAGGCCCTGAAGGAGGCTCTAAGCAGGGTCACCGTCGATGGAGACTCGATCTATGAGGCAGTCGTCGCCTGCAACACGGCTATGCATCACCTCTTCCTCGGCCTCGATCCACGGCGTCTCGCAGTCTCCCCCTTCACACCAGTCGTCAGGAGAGGATTCAACACGAAGGCCAAAGACCTCGGACTAAACATCAATCCGGGGGCGAGGGTCTATACTCCTCCGGTTGTGGCGGGCTTCGTCGGAGCCGACGCCGTGGCTGATGTCATCGCAACAGGCCTCCACGAGGCTGAGGAGCTATCTCTCCTCATCGACGTGGGAACCAACACAGAGGTCGTATTGGGAGATGGGGAGGAGCTATGGGCATCATCCTGCGCCTCAGGGCCCGCCTTCGAGGGGGCGCATATAAAGGATGGGATGAGAGCCGTAAGGGGAGCCATAGAGCGCATCTGGATCGATGAGGGCCTCGAGGTGAGATACAAGACCATAGGGGATGTGAAGCCCCTCGGCCTCTGCGGATCAGCCGTCATCGATGCAGTGGCCGAGATGCTGAGGAGGGACATCCTAAACCCCCATGGAAGGATCACAGCCGAGGGGGAGCGTATAAAGCCTGGGCCTCCAGCGGAGTTCATCATCGCCTTGAGAGATGAAACCGCTACGGGGAGGGAGATAACGTTGACGGAGAGGGATGTCAACGAGATACAGTTGGCGAAGGCAGCCATCTACACGGCCTCTAAGATATTGATGAAGCGTATGGGCGTCGAGCCCAGCGACATAAGGCTGCTATACATCGCAGGGGCCTTCGGAAGCTACCTAAACCCTGAGAACGCCAAGGAGATAGGGATGATACCTGACATCCCCTCCGATCGCATAAGGGTTGTGGGCAACACAGCCGTTGAGGGGGCGAGGCTTATGCTACTATCTAAGAGGCTGAGAGATGAAGCCGAGAGGGTTGCCGAGGAGATGAAGTATGTGGAGCTCTCCAACGACCCAGATTTCCTAACCCTATATCCAAGAGCCCTATATCTGGGGAGGTTCACCTAATCTTAATGATCCAGTCACCCGCCCTCTCGAAGTAGGATTCAGCCTCCTCCCTCGTCACCAGATGTATCTGGAAGGGGTGATAGTATGGGAGTCCAGCCCTCTCTACGATGCTCTCCTTGGTCTCAGCCCTCTCCAGGACTCCCCGTGGGAGCTTATCCACTATGATTAGGATGTCCACATCGCTTCCTCCAACGGCTTCCCCCCTAACGACGCTTCCGAAGACATATACCTCAGCCTCCGGTGCAACCTCCTCAACCGCCTCAGCTATCCTCTCAGTCCATCGCCTCCAGCTCCTCACCATCTCAGCTCTCCTTCTAAGTGTATCCATGAAGCTCATGGCTGTTGCAGCCCCTCGATGAGTTTAATCAACTCTCTCGCAAGGCTGACGGCGTCCTCGGCATCCTCCCTGAAATACTCCTTCTCGGAGTATCCCGCCATCAGGTAGGCATCCTCAAGACTTGATATCCTCACCCTGTTATCTCCTATAAATCTCCTAAGACGCTCATCGTCGACGCTTCTCAACAGCTCTCCAAGTAGCACCCTGATATAATGGGTTCCGGGATAGTCTCCCACAAGCTCCAGGAGCTTCGACTTCACATGGAGCTGGACGGCCTGCTCGGAGAGGAAGCAGGCCAACCCATAACGTCCAGCCCTCAACGCCTCCTCCGCCCCCTCCAGGAACTCCACCGCCCTACGCCTCAATACATCTATGCCTCTACGCCTCGCCACAATAACCCCTCCTCATCTAAACCTTAAAAGGCTCGGGATGGCGGGCCCGGTGGGATTCGAACCCACGACCCCAGGCTTAGGAGGCCTGTGCCCTATCCTGGCTGGGCGACGGGCCCTTTAGATGCATCTGCAACGCTGTTTTTAAGGGTAACCCAGGGAAGATTTATTCCACCCCTTCAGGTTTATCCTTGAGGGGCGGGGGTTCCCGAGTGGACAAAGGGGCGGGACTTAAGATCGAGGCTCGGGGAGAGATCCCGTGGCTTAGGCCTCCGTGGGTTCGAATCCCACCCCCCGCATCAGCTCTCATCCCTTTCGGCCCTGATGAGGATGACCCCAGCCTTTGAAG
>CAZGKJ010000069.1:0-5017 GCA_964525955.1 uncultured Candidatus Bathyarchaeia archaeon | reverse complement strand
TGAGAAGCTTGAGCGCCACTATAGGGATATGCAGGACGTCGAGTTCACCATAGAGAGGGGCACCCTATACATACTGCAGACAAGAACGGGGAAGAGGACTGCGAGGGCGGCCATAAAGATAGCTGTGGATATGGTTAGGGAGGGCCTCATAACCGAGAAGGAAGCCATAATGAGAGTTGACCCCAAACAGGTGGAGCTCCTATTGCATAAGACCGTCGACTCGGAGGCTGAGAAGACGGTTATCGCCAAGGGTCTACCGGCTTCGCCTGGAGCAGCAGTCGGCAGGGTGGTCTTCGAACCGAAGGAGGCTGAGGATTGGAGGGAGAAGGGGGAGAGGGTCATCCTCGTGAGACCTGAGACGACTCCCGAGGACATCGGCGGAATGGTGGCCTCCGAGGGCATATTGACCAGCAGGGGTGGGATGACGAGCCATGCAGCCATCGTGGCCAGGGGCATAGGGAAGCCAGCCGTCGTAGGCTGCGAGGCCATAGACATCAACCTTGAACGGGAGTTCTTCAGAGCCGGAGACGTCGTGGTGAAGAAGGGTGAGATCATCACCATCGACGGATTGACGGGTGAGGTCATCCTGGGGGAGGTGCCCCTCATCGAGCCTAAGATCGGCGGCGAATTGGAGACGTTGCTGAGCTGGGCTGATAAGTATAGGAGGCTCGGCGTCTGGGCCAACGCCAACGATGAGAGGGACGCCCTGAAGGCGAGGGAGAACGGAGCCGAGGGCATCGGCCTCGCCAGAACTGAGAGGATGTTCCTCGGCGTAGAGAGGGTCGCCCTGGTTAGGCGGATGATAATGGCTGACACCCCTGAGGAGAGGAGGAGGGTGCTGGAGAAGCTGCTGCCGATGCAGAAGGAGGACTTCAAGAGGATACTCAAAGCCATGGATGGGCTCCCAGTTCAGATCAGGCTGCTGGATCCGCCTCTCCACGAGTTCATGCCAAGTGAGAGCGAGATACTCACCAGGATATACGAGTTGGAGAGGAGCGGTGCATCCCCTGAGCGCTTGGAGGAGGAGAGGAGGCTTCTGGAGAAGGTGAGGAAGATCAGCGAAGCCAACCCCATGATAGGGTTGAGGGCCTGTCGATTGGGCATCCTATACCCCGAGATATATGAGATGCAGGCCAGAGCCATCTTCGAGGCGGCGTCTGAGCTGAAGCTGGAGGGCTTTGACCCGAGGCCTGAGATCATGATACCGCTGACGATGACCCATAGGGAGCTGGAGTATATCAAGCCGATAATAGAGAGGGCCAACAGGGAGGTGGCTGAGAAGTATGGATTCAGAATCCCCTATCGATATGGGACTATGATAGAGATACCGAGGGCTGCGCTGACGCTGGATAGGATAGCGAAGGTCGTAGACTTCGTAAGCTTCGGAACCAATGACCTGACCCAGACGACGATGGGCCTAAGCAGGGATGACGCCCAGGGAACCTTCCTCCCCGTCTACCTCGACAAGGGCATACTCGACGAAGACCCCTTCTACACCCTAGACATAGAGGGTGTGGGGCAGCTCCTCAAGATAGGCGTCGAGAAGGGTCGGAAGGCGAATCCAAGGCTGAAGATAGGCATCTGCGGAGAACATGGAGGAGAACCAAAGAGCATCTACTTCCTCCACAGCATCGGCCTAGACTACGTCAGCTGCTCACCCTACAGGATACCGGTAGCAAGACTCGCAGCTGCGAGGGCAGCCCTCGAAGAGGAGATGGGGAAGAAGGACTGACAGCCACCGTCAGTCCAACGTGGGGAGAGGTGGGATGAGGGCCTCCATAGACCATGTAGGACTGCATGTCTCCGATCTCGAGGAGGCTATAGGCTTTTATCGGCGAACCCTCGGGCTTAGAGTTCATAAGAGGATGAAGATCGGTGACGTGGAGATAGCCTTCCTCGACCTCAACGGCACATACCTCGAACTGGTTCAGAGGGCTGGCTCACCTGAGGGGGCTCCACCTGGGAGGTGGAGCCACTTCGCCGTCTACGTCGACGAATTCGATGAGCTTGTCTCAAGGCTTGAGGGCTTAGGCCTGGAGTTGAGGAGGGTTAAGCTGCCGGATGGGACACGGATAGTCTTCTTCAAAGACCCAGACGGCCATGACATCGAGGTATTGGAGAGGAGGGTGGCTTAATAGCAGAATTCGTAGGGGAGGCCACGCTCACGGCATAGGTCTATAGCCCAGGATTTGATTCGCCCATAATAATCAGAGGCTGGGGATAGGGCCTCCAGGAAGGAATCGATCAATTGGGGGTAGTGCATCCTCAAGGCCTTGAGGATGGGCTGGAGATTGCCGCACTTTATGTTGAGTCTATCGAAGATGATGAGGTCAACTCGATCCGAGAGGGCGTCCAGGAGCTCCGGTAGACCCCTCTCACTGAGGTGGGGGAGGAGGGGGCCGATGAAGGCGTAGGTGGATAGGCCGACATCATGGAGCTCCTTGAGGGCGTCGATCCGCTGAGGGGTCGACGCCGACCTCGGCTCGAAGACCCTTCTAACGGCCTCATCGATCGTGATTATGGTGAAGCCGACCTGGCAGTCTTCAAAGCGGGTTAGGAGATCGAGGTCTCTGAGAATCAACGTCGACTTCGTCTGAACGACGACGGGGTAGCCGTAGTCTAATAGGATTTTGAGGAGTCTCCTCGTCATTTGGAACCGCCTCTCCAGGGGCTGGTAGGGGTCTGTGACGCTGGAGAGGAGAACCCTCCCAGGCTTCCTTCTCACGGCCTCAGCCCTCAACACCTGGGGGGCGTTGACCTTCACGTCGACGAAGCTCCCCCACTCCTCGCCTCTATGGCCCAGGCGGGACATGAATCGTGCGTAGCAGTAGACGCAGCCATGCTCACATCCTATGTAGGGGTTGACAGCATAATCCACGCCCCCTATACGGCTTGGACTTAGGATCGTCCTACATCTCCTGAAGCCTACTTTAACCAACCTGATCCTTCATGGTCAAATAAGATAAAATGGCTTTACAATATGATGATTAAATCGGCCCTATGGAGGGGGAGGAGCTCCTGGTGGATATACTCCCTCCTCTCCACATTCGTCTTAATGGCTCTGCAGGCCCTAACCTCCTCCCTCTCAAGGAGGCGTCGATGGATCTTTGATGGATCCAGCGTCAACCTCCTCCCAGAGGATGAGTTGATGGGGGCCTACCTAAATGAGACGGCTCTCCGTGATCCTCCCCTCGATCAATCCATTATGAGGGGGCTGGAGTTTAGGGAGAGGTGGAGGAGGTGGACGATGCGGCTATACCTCATCTTCGTCCTCCTCTGCGCCCTATATGGGGTTCTATCACTGCTCCTCCCCAGACCCCCCTACTATCCACTGATCATCATCCTCCTCCCCTTCGTCTCAGCCTACTTCCTCGCAAGAATCTGGATGGAGAACTCTAAAAGACCTGCTCCTCAGCGTAGACCTCTAATCCTCTACCCGTTATCCTATATGGTCTGAGCTGATCATCGTGGTCGATCCCCCTCATCTTCTCAACCTCAATCGTCTTCACCAATCTCCTATCAGCCTTAACCCTCTGCAGGATGATGACTCCATGGGCGAGATACTCCTCCAACTGAACCCCACGTTCGAGGCCCCTCGCCCTAAGCTCAAGGGTTGCGATGTTCGTCGATCCGAGGCCTTCGAGGAGGGAGAAGAGTTCGAGGATCACCTCCCTCCTCCTCACAACATCTGGATAGATGAGGGTAAGCGACGTGAGGGGGTCGATGACAACCCTCCCCGCCGAAATCTCCTCAACGGCATCCTCAATCCGAGACTTCAATCTTCCTATGTCGAATCTCACCCTCCGTGGATGGGCATCTATGAAGATGAATCGCCCCTCCCTCTCAGCATCCTCAAGCCTCCATCCGAAGGCCTCCATCTCACGGTATAGATGCCCCCTCGACTCGTCGAGGCTTACATAGACTCCATTCTCACCGTATTCATAGATGCCCCTATAGAGGAACTGAACCGTGAGGATCGTCTTACCCGATCCGGGGCCGCCGAGGAGGAGGATGGTTCTACCCCTCGGGAAGCCTCCTCTCAGCATCCTATCGAGGCCATCTACACCCGTCGACACCCTCTCAATGGAGGTCATCAAGGAGATTTGGAGAACCGAATAGAAAGCGCTTTCCATAACCAAAATCCTTAACGAAACATCTTAACTATAGGGGTGGGAGAACTTTACCTGGATGATGAGTGCTGGGGGCTCCTACCTCATCGAGGAGGAGCGTGGTGAGGACATCTATAGGGTATTCGGGGAGGCCCTAAGAGATGGCTATAAGGGTCTCTGCATAACGAGGATCAACCCCCAGCAACTTGAGAGGGATTATGGTTTTAGGGATGTGAGGTATATCTGGCTGAGCGACACCCCAGTCAACGGACATCTCTCCACAAAGGATGTCATAAGGCTGAGCGTCGAGGTCAACAGATTTCTAAGGGAGGTGGAGAGGGGTGTAATCCTCTTAGACGGCTTCGAATACCTCTGCGATCAACACTCCTTCGAGACCACCCTACGCTTCATACAGCTCCTTAGGGAGAGGGTGTCGACTGGGAGGCATATGTTGCTGGTATCGGTAAGCCCTGAGGCCCTCGATAGGAGGGAGCTTATGAGGATTCGGAGGGAGCTCCAACCCCTTGAGACATAGGTTTAAGTGGGTCTGAGACCTCTAAGACTTGGGTCTATGGAGTGGCTGGGATAGAGAGGATCATCAAGAGGGATGGGAGGATCGTCGAATTCAACCCTGAGAAGATTATCACGGCCATCTGGAAGGCCCTGAAGGCGACGGGGAGAGACGAAAGGGAGCTCGCTGAGAGGCTTGGCCATCAGGTTGTTGAGAAGCTGGAGGAGAGATATGCGGGGGAGATGCCCCACGTCGAGGAGATTCAGGACGTCGTCGAGGAGACCCTCGTCGAGAACGGCCTATACGAGGTGGCGAAGGCCTACATACTATACAGGAGGAAGCGAAGCGAGATAAGGGAGATTAAGAGGCTCCTCGGCGTCACAGATGACCTGAAGCT
>CAZGKJ010000068.1:0-5089 GCA_964525955.1 uncultured Candidatus Bathyarchaeia archaeon | reverse complement strand
AGTCAACCCTATAGAGGCCTCCAGCTCCGCTGTAATCAACCCTTGAGAGGAGCACTGCGGCGTCGAGGCCCTCGCTCTCCAGCTCTATGCAGATTCCACCTCTGAGTTCATCGATCCTCCCATGGGGTATCACCCTAGGATTCACTCCAAGCCTTCTCAGCGCCCCTAGGGCGTCGTCTAATACATCCATCGAGTCTATCGGATGGTGAAAGGGAGAAAAGGGTTACCGTCATCATGTAAGAAGGGGCGTGAGAGACGTCACCCTGGTCAGGATCGGCGATGAGGTTGACTGCCCCCTGATGGGGTGTATAGCCTTCGGGGTAATCGACAGGGGGACCAACCTACTACAGATCAGGCCTACAACCCTCTGCCCCCTCAACTGTATCTTCTGCTCCACCGATGCGGGGCCGAGGTCTCGGAGTAGGCTGGCGGAGTATGTCGTCGCCCTCGAGCCCCTCCTGGAGTGGGTGGATAGGGTTGTGGAGTATAAGGGTCGGAGGGGCATAGAGGCCCATATAGACACCGTAGGGGAGCCAGCGACGTATCCAAGGCTCATAGAGCTCATCCAGGGCCTCAGGGAGATAGAGGGCGTTGAGACCATATCGATGCAGACTAATGGAGTCCTACTCGATGAGAGGCTGATAGAGGAGATGGCTGAGGCGGGGATGGATAGGCTCAACGTCTCCATCCATGCCCTCGACGAGGAGATGGCGAGAAGAATGGTGGGCGCATCAAGCTATCCGCTGAGGAGAGTCCTGGAGCTCTGCGAGCATATCGTCGACGTCGGCATAGACCTCCTCATCGCCCCGGTATGGCTTCCAGGCGTCAACGACGGTGAGATGCCGAGGATCATAGAGTATGCCAAATCGATAGGGGCCGGCCGGAGGTGGCCTCCACTTGGGATACAGCGCTACGAGGCCCATAAGAGGGGGAGGAGACCCAAAGGTGTGAGACCCATAAGCTGGTCGAGGTTCTACCATGAACTTAGGGAGATGGAGCAGCGATACGGGGTGAAGCTGATCCTCCGTCCAGAGGACTTCGGCATCCACCCCAGGAGGATGTATCCCATACCATATAGGAGGGGGGAGATGGCGAAGGTGAGGGTGGTCGCCCCAGGCTGGAGAAGGGGTGAAGCCCTCGCAGTTGGGAGGGGGAGAGCCATAACCATCGTCGGCGTAAGGGCCTTCAACATAGGGGAGAAGATGAGGGTGAGGATCATAGGGAATAAGCACAACATCATACTCGCAAGGCCGATATGACGACACTACAGCGGCTTAGCCTCCTCCCTCTCATGCCGGAAGAAGTGCTTCAGAATCGTCACCAACCCTGGATTCGAGGATTTGAAGGCGGTCTCAAGGCTCTCAGATGTGAAGATTGTGTTCCCCTCATCGGCGATGAGGATGAGGCATTTGAAGGGCGTCTCCTCAATCCTGTAGAGAGCGAACCCCCTCAGGCTCCTAAGCCTTTCATCCTCCACATCAACTATCACCTCCCCCCGGGCTCCCCTGAGAGCCTCATAGAGATCGTTCAGTATGCTCCTTGGGAGTATCATCTCTATGTGGGAGGCCTCCTTGATGAGGCTCTTAATCTGGCATAGTATATTCTCCCTCCCCTTTATCATCCAGATCACCTCCTCCGAGGCCTCGAGGACTCCTCGACCCTCATAGAGGGTTTGAAGCCTCCCCCCGAGGCTTCTCAGGGCCTGATTTACGGCCTCAACCCTCGCCTTAAACCTCTCCTCAAGGCTTTTAAGCTGCTGTCTATGCTCCTCCTCCAACTCCCTCAGTAGATGCTCCCCATATCTCTCGAGGGCATCCCTCGGCGCTACGGCCTTGAAGATCATCGGCCTCGCCTTCTGAACCTCCACGAAGCCCTTCTCCTGCAGTCGGCTTAGAACCTCATAGGCCTTCGAGTAGGGTATCCCACTGATGCTGCTCAGCTCCCTCGCCGTCATCTCCCCATACTTCACTAGGGTGTGATAGGCCTTCGCCTCATAGGGGGTGAAGCCGAGGACTCTCATGTTTTGAAGCACACCTGGCTCCATATATTTACCACTATAATTAAAATTTAGTGGGAAAATCTAATAAGTGCTTCCAATCCTAATCTCAGCGTCATGACGGAGGATGTAAGGCTCACGAAGATGACGAATGTCCTCCCCATCTGCCTCGCAGCCTTCTTCAACGATATGGGGGCCGACATGCTGTTCGCCTTCTACCCCATCTTCTTCGTCCAGGTTCTCGGCGTCGCCGAGATGAAGGTTCTCGGCCTCGTCGACTCCATAGCTCTGTTGACCGGATTCCTGATAATGCCCCTCGTCGGCAGATTGGCCGATATTAAGGGGAGAAGACACCTCATCTGGGGAGGCTATCTGCTCCTCCTCATCTCCAGGATCACCCAAGGCCTGGCGAGGGTCTGGCAGCATCTAATACCTGCGAAGATGCTCTACCAGGTTGGCCGAGGCGTGAGGAATCCTCCGAGGGAGGCGTTGTTGGCTGACTCGGTTCCGCAGAGGTATAGGGGGCGTGCCTTCGGCCTATTGGGCTCGATGGACACCTTTGGAGCCGTCATCGGCCCTCTTCTGGGCATAGGGCTCTTCCAGCTCTTCCTCAACATCGGGGTTCACATCGATGAGGCCTATAGATGGATATTCTTCTGTGCCGCCGCCCCCACGACGGTGAGCATACTCCTCATCTTCTTCGGGACGAGGGAGGTTCTTGAGAGGCTCCCCGAGAGGCGTCAACGTAGATTGGGATTCTCCATCCTCCTCGGAGACAGGATACTCCTGCCCCTCACCCTGGTGACGATGCTCTTCACCTTCTGGAACGTCTCCGAGAATTTCATGCTCGTCTGCGGCGCCAAGGTGTTGGGCATACCCAAAGAGGCCTTCTGGGCGACCGTTCTGCTCTACTGGCTGATCAACGTCAGCTTCGCACCCACGGCCTACTTCGCTGGGAAGTTCTCAGATCGCTTCGGTAGGAAGACGCCGGTTATCCTCGGCATGATCGTCCTCGGCATCCTCACCATAGGCTTCGCCTACGCCTCATCCTACATCCTTGTAGGCCTACTCTTCCTGCTCCACGGCGTGTATCAGGGCCTATATAGGCCGAATATCCAGGCGTGGGTCGCCGACCTCGCACCCGTGGAGCAGAGGGCTGAAGTCATAGGAACCTATAAGATGCTCGTCGGCCTCAGCGACATCCCAGGCCCCTTCGTCTTCGGCCTCATCTGGGACCTCTACGGCCTCCAGACGCCCTTCATAGTCGGCGGCCTCTTCTGCCTCCTCTGCGCCCTCATCGTCTCAATAATGGTTCCGAGGAGGAGAGACTAAGCCATATATCCCTGGAGCTCCTCGGGAGTGAGCCATCTGAGGGAGGCGGTCTCCCTCGATATCATCAACATGGAGATCTCCATGGGCGTGAGCGATGGGGATGCAGCCCTCAGGGCCTCGAGGGCGAGCCTTATGGCGTCGTCGAGGGTGAGCTCCACTCTATAGCGCTTCTCCAACAAGTCCACGGCCTTCCCCTCCCCCCTTCCAAGGGCTGTGGCCCTATACCCCTTATAGCTTCCACTTGGATCGAGGGCGAGGAGTCTAACCCCCTTCGAGTTCACTCCGGCTATGATTAGGCCGACGCCGAAGGGTCGAACCCAAGCCATCTGAGTATATGCATGGATTAGGTCTCCCAGATGCCTCGTCAAAACCTCCGGATCTATAGCCTCATCGTAGAGGAGTCTATGATATTGGCAGAGGAGTCTGCCATAGTTCACCAGAACCCTCGCGTCCCCCCTCATCCCCGAGACGGCTGCTGCGACATGCTCATCGAGTTGGAATAGCTTCTGCGAGGGATTCGTCAGATGAAGCTTGCTCTCAGGCCTCTCCTCAGCCGCCAGGACGACGCCATCTGGGGAGGCGACGCCCAGGATGGTGGAGCCTCTTTTGACGACCTCCATGGCATACTCAACCTGGTAGAGGCGGCCCTCTGGGGAGAAGACGGTGATGGCCTCATCATACTCCCTGGGATACATCCAGCCCTCGACGCCCCCCCATATTGGAGGAGCATCCCCATATAAAGCTCGACTCACCGAGTGTGTATCTCGCTTACCTCCTCCCTCCCTAGAGGTCCCTCCACTGTGGATAGCTGCTCCCCAGTCGCCGTCAACCTATGCCTGATAGGACTCCATGATGTTAGGAGGGGCTGCGACGAGGGCTGGGAGTATGGATCGCCGACTCAACCTACCCGATGGGAGGATTGGGATTTTGAAAGCTTTCCCTTAAAAAGTGGGTTAGGTTGGCCTCAACCCATAGTAGATGTAGTTTCTCTGGAAGATGGGCTTAGCCTTTAGGATGTCGACCCTCCCATCCTCCCCCAGAACCTCTTTATTTATGTGGGCTGCCACGACTTCGCCTATGAAGAGTGTGTGGTCTCCGCAGGCGTATCTCTGAACCACTCGGCACTCCAGGTGGGCGTAGCACTCCTCTATGAGGGGTGGCTTAACCCTTGAAGCAGGCCTCGGCGTCAGACCCGTCTCCTTGAATTTATCATAGTCCCTCCCAGATTTGGTGCCGCAGAAGTGGGTCTCCTCGATGATGTCCTCCGTTGGGACATTTATCACGAATTCACCCGCCTCCTCGATGAGTTTATGGCTGTATCTCTTCGGTGAAACTCCGATGCAGACAAGCGGCGGATCGAAGCTGATGGGCATGAACATGCCGAGGGTTATGATGTTAGGCTTACTGGAGGCGTCGACGCAGGTTGCCAAGACGACGACCGATGGAGGACTGGCCTGTAGGAAATCCCGCAGGGGGATCTCAACCTTCACCATGGAGACACCAATAAGGGTGAGGGTCAACCCCCTATATGTTGATGACCCTAACCTCCCGATGAGAACAATGCTGAGGAATCCGCTAGGGGTGATGCCAAGGCTCATATAATGGGCCTACCGGCGGCCCCCTCTTCTCTCTCCCATATCTCCTCAGGGGCTTTGTTAGATGCCTCTGAGCCCTCGGCGGCGGTAGATATAGGCCTATTCTCAGGCTGCGGGGAACCTCCACCTCCATCTTCGATAGGGTCTCATCCCTATATCGACACCT
>CAZGKJ010000067.1:0-5170 GCA_964525955.1 uncultured Candidatus Bathyarchaeia archaeon | reverse complement strand
GCGAATCTGAAGACTCCCTTTGGGATTCCCTCCCTTGAGCCGAAGAGGAGGCTTACACGGTTGGCTGATAGAACCCATTCGGCGATGTCTTTCTCCACCTCTGGGAAGGGTTTGCCCTCAGGCTCGAAGACGATCTTCGGCTCGCCTCGTCTATCCCTCACCAGTTGATATAGGTTTTCGACGAGAACCTCAACCCTATGAGGTTTGTGGGCGTAGGTCTTCCTCTGAACCCTATACCTCGACGTGATGCCCTCCTCAAGGCCCTGGAGGAAGGCTGACAGCTCACGGCCTTCGACGGCTCCTGTTATGGCGACGACGAGCTCACCAACCTCGAACATCTGGACGGCCCTCCCAATTCTGGAGCCCATCTCCCTGGCGACCTCAGGCTGGCCGAGGTAGGGCATCTGAACGACGCTGACCCTTCTGAAGTATCTATTTAAGGGGTGCTTCCCAGATGTGAGCTTCCTCCACAACTCGCCGCCGTCGATGACTCCGAGGGCGGCGCTGTCGTCGACGATCTCTATCCATACAACCTTATCCGGCTCATCGAGGTTGACTGGAGCTCCAAACTCCTCAACGATGGCCTGGCCTACGATGCGGTTGACGTCGACACTCCTATAGGGCTGGGAACCCCTCCTCACAGTTCTCACGGCGAAGGAGGTCTCAGCATCGATCTCGCCCACCGCAACCCTCAGGGCTGCACCCCTAATGGACTCCAAATCTGATTCGACGCACTCCTCAGCAACCAGAACCCTCTCAGCCTCCGGTATCTCCCCCCTAATCCTCTCAGCCAGCCGATGTTTCACCTCATCCTCCGCCTCAACGACGACGAGGCCGAGATAACCCGAGGGCTTAGGGTGAACCCTGCAGGATATGCCTAGCTCCTCGATCCTTGAGGCCACTATGTTCTCCAGGCCGAGGGGAGTCTTAACGATGAGCCCCATCCGGAGGCCATCCATCGGAAAAAGGGATTAGTGAGGCCTCTGTTATCCTTTGCGGGTTGAGGCTCTTCGCCACAACAGTCCAGGGCATAGAGGACATAGCAGCCGAGGAGGCTGAACGCCTGACAGGATGCAGGGCTCAGCCTGATGTGGGTAAGGTCTTCCTCCAAGCCCCCCTGGAGGCCGTCTATAGGTTGAACCTCGCCTCCAGAACCTTGCACAGGGTGTTTATAGAGCTCTGTAGGGAGCGCTTCGAAACCCTCAACGACCTCTATCGATTGGCCTATGACATCGATTACACCGAGTTCATCGACCCCGATCAATCCTTCGCCATCCGAAGCGAGAGGGTTGGGATTCACAGCTTTACCAGCATAGACGTCTCCAGGATCGTCGGCCAAGCCGTCATAGACTCCTACCTCACTGCCAAGGGCCGTAGACTCAGGGTCGACCTCGATGAGCCGGATGTGGAGCTCTACTGCCTCGTCAGGGATGATGAGTTCATCATGGGGGTGGACACAACGGGTCAAAGCCTCCATAGACGTGGCTACAGGGTCTATGAGCATCCAGCCGCCCTGAAGCCGACCATAGCCTCAGCGATGCTCCTCCTCTCAGGCTGGAGACCTGGAGAGACCCTCATCGATCCGATGTGTGGTGGAGCCACCATACCCATAGAGGCAGCGATGATGGCGTGGAACAGGGCGCCAAACAGGGGGCGCAGGGACTTCAACCTCTTGAGGCTGAGAGGCTTCGACGCTGAGACCCTGGAGGAGGAACGGATGAAGATGATGAGAGATGAGGAGGGGGGCCTCTACCCTATATATGGATTGGAGAGGTATGCGAAGCATCTGGAGGGAGGACTACGAAACGCTGAGAGGGCGGGCGTCCTCGAAACCCTCACCCTGAGACTTGGAGACGCCACAGATCCAGCCTCCTACCCAGAGGCTATAAGCCGAATCGTCGTGAATCCACCCTATGGCGTGAGGATGATTCCCAGAGAGCGTGTCAGGAGGCTGTATCCAGCCTTCCTAAAGGCCCTGAGGGAGGCGGCATCAGGTGCGAAGCTGACCCTGATCACAGCCGCCTATAGGCGCTTCAGGGAGGCAGCCGAGGAGGTGGGCGTCGAGATCATCTCATATCGAAGGGTTCTACACGGCGATCTGGAGACGATGATCTATCTCTGCAGGGTTTGAGGCGGATAGACCTTAACGAGGTAAGGTGGATCATCTGGGATGAGTTTCATGGCGAAGCTGAATCTGTCGAGCTCCAGGGCCATCTCCAGGTCTTCCTGATGGAATTGGGGTTGAGCCGGGTCGAAGAACTTTGAGACTGAGGGAGCCGCCACTATCTGATGTCTCATCGCCGTGAAGTCCGGTCTCTCTCCCCGTAGTAGGGCCTCGATGTATCGGGCGCAGAGCTCATCCTCAATCGCCGGTCTAATGGCCTCCTCCCCCATGGCAACAAGCGAAACCTTAGCTGGCTCCCTATGGATTATGTATCTCGCCGTGGCCTCAGCGTTCACAAAGCCTGCGAAGAGAACCTCCTCAGACCTCCCAGCGTGTATGAGACCCCTCGTCCCGGAGGAGGTGGCGTGGATGATGACCCTCCCCCTCAGGTCTCTATCCCTCAGCTCCCAGGGGGAGTTTCCGAGGTCGAAGCCCTCGAGGCGTCGGCCTCCCCGTTCACCCATCAACAGCCAGTCGGGGTGGAGCCTCCTCAGCCTCAGGGCCTCCTCGACGCTGTCCGTAGGTATCAATCTCTCGGCTCCCAGGTGGAGTGCATAGGCGGCTGTGGTGGCGGCCCTGAGGACATCGATGATGACGGCTAAACCCTCAGCCCTTTCAGCCCCCTCCAGGAGGCTGAGCCTCTCGATCCTCATCAAGCTATGACCTCTACTCCTCTATCGACCTCCATGACTCCGCCCTTCATCACCATCTTGATCCGGCTCTTATCCTGCAGCACCCTTATGTCGCTCAGCGGGTCTCCATCCACAGCTATGATGTCAGCCCACTTACCTGGCTCCAGCGTTCCGGTTTGCTTCCCCAACCCTATCGCCATGGCGGCGGTCTTCGTCGCAGCCACTATGGCCTCCATGGGCTTTAGACCCGCCTCCACCATCAGCTCAAGCTCCTTCGCATTCTCCCCATGCCTGTTGAAGGGAGTCCCGCTATCTGTTCCCATAGCTATTGGAACTCCCATACGATGTGAGAGTCTTAGGCTCCTGGCTGGATACTCAGCGATCTGCTCAGCCTTCCTCATGGCATATTCCGGTATCCCAGCCTCCCTGCCGTGTTTCAGGATGTTATATGATGCCACGAGGGTTGGTATGTGGTATACGCCCCTCTCAGCCATCATCTCAGCAGCCTCCTCATCCATGAGGGTTCCATGCTCTATCGTCCTTACACCGGCGAGGACGGCGTTCTTTATCCCCGTAGTCCCATGGGCGTGGCTTGCTACGCTGCGACCATAAGCCGCAGCCTCCTCCACGGCGGCCCTGATCTCATCGACTGTGAACTGCCTGACGTCGACGGGGTCTCTGGGTGACATGACGCCTCCGCTGCTACATATCTTAATCCAGTCGACGCCCTCTCGGAGCTCCATCCTAACGGCCTTACGCATCTCATCTACGCCGTCCGCCAGCCTTGAGAGCTCCTCGAAGCCTACGCCGATTGGAAGCCTGAAGTCTCCATGGCCTCCGGTCTGGCTTATTATCCTCCCAGCGGCGAGTATCCTCGGCCCCCGCATAATTCCCCTATTTATGGCCTCCCTGAGGCTTATGGCGAAGCCCATTGGGGCGCCTAGGTCTCTAACCGTCGTGAAGCCCGCCTCAAGGGTTTGGAGGGCATTCCTAGCTGCCATCAACTGTATGAGGCCTGGTGGATACTGCAATAGGGCGAAGACGCTTGGCTCACCGTTTATGCAGAGGTGGACGTGGGCGTCGATGAGGCCTGGCATAACCGTCAGCTTTGAGGCGTCTACGATCTCAGCCTCCCCAGGTATCTCAACCTCCCCCTCAGAGCCCACATCCCTTATGGTGTCTCCCTCGATGAGTATGACGGCGTTCCTCCTCGGACTCCCACTTGTTCCATCGATGAGGACTCCACATCTAATCGCCTTTAGGCGCCTCTCAGCCTCCATATCCATCAGGCGGGAGGGGGCTGGGTGACTATTTAAGGTTGTTGAACCGACGGCGGCCTAACCCCAGCCAGTCTTATTCAGGGCGGTGCCGTTCAGTAGCAGCGATGGGTCATAGCTGAAGTTTGGATCTCTGAATCCCTGGGCTATCTCCCAGGCGTGGTCGAGGAAGTTTAGGAGCTCATCCATGATGCCGTTGAATCTTTTTAGGAGCTCCATCGCCCACTCCTGATAGGCTGATGCGATGGGCGTCGCCTCCAGCCCACCGATGAGGAGGCTGCAACTGCCAATATGAGGGCTGCCCTACCCAGCTCCATAGACCATGGGCTTTGGAGATTAATGATATTTAAATCTGAGAGTAACAAAAATAAGTAGATATGGATCTGAAAAAGGTTAGGGGAGCATCGCCCTCCACCTATATCTATCACAGCCGCAGCTCATATCATCAGGGTCTATACGCCTCAGGGCATAGTGTATGGCTTCAGCTGCAGCCCCACACCACCGCTCCCTGAAATCCTTGAAAACCTCAGGCCCCATCCAGGTCGCATCAACGAGACCCTCACCATAATTTGAGACCAGTTGAAGCGTGGCGTAGCAGGCTCCGATCTCCCTGGCGAAGATGACCTCGGGGATGAGGTTCATGGTGACGACATCTATGCCGACGCTTGTATACCTCACCCTGATCTCCGAGGGGGATTCGAGGCGTGGACCCTCAGAGACTCCGACGATTCCTCTTCGGAAGACCCGTTTGAAGCCGGCCCTCTCGGCGCCCTCTATGAGGAGCCTGCTCAGAGTCGGGCAGAAGGGTTGATGGAGCCTATACATGATGACGTCGACGTCGACTCCCCTCTCCCGTAGGCTTCGGGTCAGAGACTGAGCCCTCTTGGTTGTGTAGTCGACGAAGCCGTCGGGTATGACTATGTCCCCTGGGTCGAGTAGCCTGTTTGTTGAGCCGCAGAGGGCGCATCCAAGTATCTTCCTAACACCCGCCTTCATGAGGACGTAGAAGACTCGTTCGGCGGCGCTGTTAGGCGTCGTATTCCTGATCTCCCTGGTTATTCCGTGGAAGGGGACGAAGAGGAAGGGTTCGCCGTCGA
>CAZGKJ010000066.1:0-5299 GCA_964525955.1 uncultured Candidatus Bathyarchaeia archaeon | reverse complement strand
TGGATATGCTCATAGGTTTGATGGCTGACACCCATGACAACATCCACCTCATCGACAGGGCGGTTGAGAGGCTCAACGAGGAGGGGGTGGAGCTCGTCCTCCACGCCGGGGACTACGTCTCCCCCTTCACCGTCCCCCACTTCAAGGGGTTGAAGGCGAGGATGATAGGAGTCTACGGGAACAATGAGGCTGAGAGGGCTCTGCTTCGAAGACGCTTTGAGGAGGCGGGTATGGAGCTTAGGGGATTCTTCGCTGAGATTCGATTCTGCGGCATCCGCATCGCCCTGTTACATGGCCATGAGTCGGAGCTCCTAAACTCCCTGATAAGGTCTGAGGTCTTCGACGTGGTTGTCCATGGACATACGCATAGGGCTGAGGTGAAGAAGGTTGGGGATACCCTCGTCGTCAACCCTGGGGAGGTATGCGGCTATCTCACCGGTAGATGCACCATAGCCCTCCTCGACGCTGAGACCCTGGATTGCCGAGTCGTCGAGTTCGCTCAGCCTAAAGCGCCCTGAGGAGCATCTTCTCAAGCCCCCTCCTCCCGACGGCTCCGATAACCCTGTCGATGAGGCGGCCATCCTTGAAGAGGAGGAAGCTGGGTATGCTCATAACCCTGAATCGTAGGGCGAGCCTCTGATTCTCATCTACGTTGACCTTTGCGAAGTATGCCCTCCCAGCGTAGTCCCTGGCCAACTCCTCGACGATGGGGCTCATCACCATGCAGGGTGGACACCAGACGGCCCAGAAGTCTATGAGAACCGGCTTCGAAGCCTTGGAGATGGCCTTATCGAAGTTTGCCTCATTCAGCTCTATGACCTCCCCATCTCTCCAGGGTCCTGAATCCTCCCTCCTCTCCGGTTCTCCCCGCATCATTCTACGCATTATCCTCCTCTTGATCCTCTCCAGCTCCTCGTCTCCGCTCAAGCCCCTAACAGTTGGCGGCTGGAGCCTTTTAATCCTTACCCCTTATCAGCTCTCTGAGGAGTTCGGGGTCGATGTTGCCTCCGCTCACCACGACGGCTATGTATTCACCCCTAAATCGCTCCGTCTCTGATAATAGGGCTGCTACGCCTATGGCTCCACCTCCCTCAGCCACCTGCCGCTCATGGAGGAGCATCCATCTTACGGCCTCCCTCACATAGGGTTCATCGACGATTATGAAGTCGTCGACGTATCTACGGCAGAGGTTGAATGTGATGGAGTCGGCCTCTATGCCTCCGAGGAGGGCCTCGGCGATGGACTCCCCTATCTCCAGCTCGACGATGTGACCCCGCTTTAGGCTCTCATACATCACAGGTGAGGCTGAGGGCTGAACCCCGATGACCTTTGTTCCAGGTGATAGGGACTTGATGGCGGCGGCTATCCCAGATATGAGGCCTCCACCCCCGACGGGGACGAGAACCTCATCGATGTGGGGTTGATCCTCCAGGAGCTCCAGGGCTATGGTTCCATGTCCAGCTATCACATCGACATCGTTGTAGGGGGAGATGAAGACTCTATTCTCCTCGGCTGAGAGTCTCTTTGCCTCAGCCTCAGCCTCCATATACTCCGAGCCATGTATCCTGAGCTCCACTCCGAGGCTTCTGATGGCGTCCACCTTCACCCTCGGCGTCCCACGTGGAACCACGACTAAGGCCTTGAAGCCGAGCAGCCTTGAGAGGTGGCCGAGGGCGAGGGCATGGTTTCCAGAGGAGGAGGTGACCAATTCTCCTGTTCTCCCTTCAGCTTTGAGTCTCAACAGCTTGTTGGCCACCCCCCTCGGCTTGAAGGATCCAGTCACCTGTTGATTCTCCAGCTTAAGCCATACATCTCCCCCTATCAGATGGCTCAGCCCCCTGGAACATTTAAGGGGCGTCCTCCAGACCCAGCTCCCTATTCGTTTCTTGGCCTCATAGATGAGGCGGGGGTTTAGGGTCTCCATCGCCTTAATTCTCCCTTTAGGAGGGATAACTCCATCGGCAACCATTAAAACGGTCTAAGCCCACCTCTAAACGGTGGGAGATTGAGGCATATCATCCTCGACACCGATCCAGGCGTCGACGACGCCCTCGCCATCCTCCTCGCCCTAAGCTCCCAGGAGCTCCAGGTTGAAGCCCTCACAACGGTTGTTGGAAACGTCAGCGAGGAGAAGGCCAACAGGAACGCCAGGAGAATCCTCGAATTCTTAGGCATAGAGGACGTCCCCGTCGCCCCTGGGGCTGAGAGGCCTCTCATCGAGGAGCCGAGGCCCGCCGAGGATATACATGGCCCAGAAGGCCTGGGGGAGGCGAGGCTGCCGGAGCCGAGGCTGAAGCCAGATGAGCGCTCAGCCGTGGAGCTCATAATAGAGAGGGCTGAGGAGCTTGGGGAGGAGTTAACCCTCATAGCTGTGGGGCCGCTGACCAACATCGCCCTCACCTACATGGCTGAGCCGAGGCTCCCAGAGATGGTTGGAGAACTCATAATCATGGGGGGTGCCTATGGAGTGACGCCCCATGGCTTTGGGAACGCCTCACCCGTGGCGGAGTTCAACATCTGGCATGACCCGGAGGCGGCGAGCATAGTCTTCAAAGCAGGCTTCAAGCTGAAGGCTGTAGGCCTCGACGTGACAACCGACCCCAGAAATCGGATGACCCCCCAACTCTTCAGGGAGGTTGAATCCCTCCAGACAAGGAGGGGGAGACTGGTCGCAGATCTCTGCCGAGACCTGGTTCGAAGATTCAACGGCCTAAGCCTCCACGACCCCCTCGCCGTGGCCGCCGCCATAGACCCCACCCTAATAGAGTTCAGGGCCTTCCACGTCGATGTGGAGCTCCGAGGAGAATACACCAGAGGCATGACCGTAACGGATCGCAGATCAGGATCAAGGGCTCCGACGAACGTCGAGGTGGCCGTGGATGTCGACTCGGAGAGATTTCTAAAGCTCTTCATGGAGAGAGTCGTATACTGCGGTGAGCCATATGGCTGAGCTGATCTGCTGTGGGGCGATAAACTGGGACATCAACCTCTTCGTCGAGAGGCTCCCCAGACCCGGGGAGGAGGTTAGGGTTAGGGTCATAGAGCGGGTCTCCGGTGGGACGGCGGCAAACGTCTCCGTCGCAGCGGCCAGGATCCTCGGCCCGGGGAGGGTTGCCTTCATAGGGGCTCTGGGCGACGACGACATAGGGGTGAGGCAGCTACGCATACTGGAGGCTGAGGGCGTAGATCACTCGGGGGTTCTCATAGTTGAGGGTGTTGAATCCGGTCAGGCCTACATAACCATCGATGAGAGAGGCGAAAACGAGATACACACATACTTCGGCGCAAATCTGAAGCTGACACCGGATCGGCTGGAGGATCCGCAGAGGAGAAGCCTGATCGAGGAGGCCAGGGTCGCCGTTGTGATGGATCCGCCGCTTGAGACAGCTGAGCGATTGGCTGAGATGTCTAAGGAGGCTGGATCCACCGTCATCTGGGATCCAGGCGTCTACGTTGAGAGGGGTCTAAAGGCGTTGATGGGGGTGATGACGCATGTCGACTACTTCGTCCTAAACCGAGTTGAGTTTGAAACCCTCCTCGGAACCAGCAATCCAGAGGAGGTTGCCGTGAGGGTGGCTGAGCTAAGAGAGGATTTGAAGGCCATCGTAAAGATGGGGGCCTCCGGAGCCGCCCTCTGCTCGGCGGATGGCGTAACCCATGTGCCAGCCGTCCCCCTGGAGAGGCTTGGATTGAGGGTTGTCAACACCGTCGGCTGTGGAGACGCCTTCCTCGGAGCCTTCGCCGCCTCCCTCGTTGAGGGTCTAAGCGAGGGGGAGGCCCTAAGACGTGGATGCGCCGCCGGAGCCTATAAGGCGACGAGACGTGAGACCAGGGGAAGCCCGAGAAGAGATGAGCTCCTCAAGCTCCTGGAGAGGTGGAGGACTCTGGAGGGCTAGGTCCATCAGGGTCTCAGGAGGCTTAGTAGGGTCCAGCCCTCCTCCGTCAATCTCACTGGAACCCCCTTATTCTCCTTGTCCCCAGCCTCTATTAGGCCGCCCTCCCTTAGTCGACGCATATTCCAGCGCACCGTCGATTTAGGTATGCCCAGCTCCCTTGAGGCCTTCTCTATCAGCACCGTATAGACCTCTCCGCATCCCCTCTCAGCGATCCATCTCAATAGAAGCCTCTGCTTTTCCGTCAGCCTCGTCGAGGCGGTCAGCTTCAAGGCGCTCCTCAGCATCGATAACTCCCGGATATAGCTGTCCAAACCCCTCTCCAATAGGTCGAGGCTCTTCAGAAGCCTCTCCACAAAACCCTTCTCTCCAACCCTCCCCCTCAGCCTCAGGAGGGCCCTCCTCAACCTCTCAGCCTCTGAGAGGAGTAGGTCTACATCCAGATGCTCCCTATCTGGATGGGAGGAAGTAGCCACCTCCCACCTCCAATCACCCAGAGATTCCCCGCCTCAAACCTTAAAAAGCTTCACGGATCAGCCTCGCAACTCCAAGGGCCACATCCATGGTTCCGACGTCTCCCCCAGATCCGGGGTTAGAGACCCCTTTTCCCCTGGATGTGATGGGGAATCCGGCCTCGATGATGTCCACCCCTAATCTATCGAGCTGCCGTGCTATCAGGAGCTTCTCCTCAACCGTGAAGCTTACACCTGGAGTCTGTTCCCCATCCCTCAAGGTGGTGTCGAAGATGTATACCCTTTTAGGTATGTGTGAACTCCTCTCCACACCCTCCAGATCGACCCTCATCATCCCTTTTAGACACCTGCGGTGGTAATTGACCCTCCCCACATGCCTAATAACGATTTTGAGCAATGAAAGCTGCACATCGGCGAGGGCTCCCCCCTCAGCGTTAGAGCATCGCATATAACTCTACATAAACCAATTTTTATCATAATGAAGTGATGTAGAAAGGATTAAATATCTCTGGGAGTTTTATATGAGAGGTGTAGTATATGGGTGAAGTGAAGTTCCAATTGAAGCCTGTCGAGAAGAAGCCTACGAAGAAGTATAGAAAGAGGAGCAAGTATGACCCCATCATAGACGAGTTTCTGGGGATGGGTGCTAAGATCGTCCAGGTCAGCGTCGAGGGTGTAGAGCCCAACTACCTCAGAACACAGCTAAACAAGAGGATCGAGGCCAGAGACCTCAAAGATAAAGTTAAGGTCTCAGTCATCAACAACGTCGTCTACATGGAGAAGCTGACATAGCAGCGATATAGAGGAGGCCCAAAATCACCTCCTTTTATCAACAATCCAATTAGTTGAGATACCCTTATATCCGCCCTCCACCCCAACCAAAAATTGGAGCCCGGTCGTCTAGCGGCCAAGGATGGGAGGCTCTGGACCTCC
>CAZGKJ010000065.1:0-5352 GCA_964525955.1 uncultured Candidatus Bathyarchaeia archaeon | reverse complement strand
TGAACTCCTCGCCGATTATCCTCCTCTTCTCCTCGGGGTCGACGACGCCTCTAAGACGTTTCAGGAATCGCTCCCTGGCGTCGACGACGATGAGGTTTACCCCCAGCCTCCTCAAGGCCTCAGCCACCTCCCTCGACTCCCCCTCCCTCATCAGCCCCGTGTCTACATGAACCGCTATGAGGCGATCTCCAAGGGCCTTGGAAGCCAGAACCGCCGCCACCGTTGAGTCGACGCCCCCGCTGACGGCTATCACAGCCCTGGAGTCGCCGACGACCTCTCTGATCTCCCTTATGGCCTTCTCAACCGTGTCCTCAGGTCTCCAATTGGCCTCGCAGTGGCAGACCTCGAAGAGGAAGTTGGCGAGCATCTCCCCACCCCGCTCGGTGTGCGCCACCTCTGGATGCCACTGCAGCCCGTAGAGGGGTTTAACCCTATGCCTGAAGGCCGCTATGGGTGTGATGTCGGTATGGGCGAGGTTCTCAAACTCTGGGGGGAGCTTGAAGACGGTGTCTCCATGGCTCATCCAAACCCGTTCTATTGGTCTCATGCCCTTGAGGACGCCGACGGGCTTATCTATCTTGACATAGGCGATGCCATACTCCCTTCGTTCACCTCTCCTAACCTCTCCGCCATGTATGTAAGCCAATAGCTGATGGCCGTAGCATAGGCCGAGGATGGGGAGACCCATTTCGAGAATTCTCTCATCTATGGTTGGGGCATTCTCCTCCGTGACGCTGGCCGGCCCTCCGGAGAGGATTATGCCCTTAATCCTCATGGATTTTAGGCCTCTGATCTCCTCTGGGGTGGCGTCGCAGGGGAGTATCTCGGAGTAGACGCCGAGCTCCCTCACTCTGCGGGCTATGAGGTGGCAATATTGACCTCCGAAGTCGAGGACTACTACGCCGTCGGGCTTCTCCATCAACCCTAAAGTTGAATCAACCCTTATAAATGATAATTTTACGATCTTTGTTTTTCCTTGATGCATAATAAAAAGGACACTCTTCTAGGCCATATTGTAAAGCTTTCCGTACTCCCTATAACATAAATCTCACCTTTATCCACAAAGATCCTTGTAGCAAAATCCTCTCTATCAGCTTTTCCATATGTAAAATCCCAGATACGATTCCCCTTCTCATCTAATTTAGTAATTAATACATTATCTTCAATATCTCCGCAAAGATATAAATAATCATCATATATTGAAATGCTCCTTAAATTTCCATATAAATCTTTTTTCCAAACTTTATTCCAGATTATATTTCTATTTAAATCGATCTTCGAAATGAAAACGAAGTCTGAGTAGCCTTTGGTTCCAGAACCTAGTATATAAATTTCTTTTGAACCTACACATAAATCAATAGCCATATTATTAATCTTCAGATTAATGGTTTTGTTCCATATCTTATTGCCTGCTAAATCATATATGGTGAGAAATGAAAGAATTCGTCCCAAATATTCTTTTTCACCAGCTATATATATTTTATCATATTTTATAACTAATGAATTAGCAGTAAATCCTAGATTCCTTTTAAACAATTGTTTTCCATCATTGTTTAACTTGATCAGGTAATTCTCATTTTCTTTATAAGATGAAAATAAGAAATAGATTTCAGTATTTATATTTGAAAGATCTTTTATAAAACCATCACTAAATGTTTTAGTCCAAATTATCTCTCCATTTTTATTAAATTTTATAATAAAACCATACGAAGTGTTCATATTACTTGCTTCACCATAAAAATATACTTCATTTAAATTGCAAGAAACACCTCTTCCATATGCACCATTAATATCTGTATAAGTGGAATTCCATATAATATCTCCATTTTTATTCAGTTTTAATATTAGCGCTGAACTTCTTTGATTGTTAATATCATATTTCCAACCGACAACATAAATTTCATTATCAATTCTACATACGTCTTCTGCAACATCTAGGCTCTCATAAGTTTTATTTAAATATATTATTAAGCGATTTTTACTATGATGAAATCTAGCCCAAAAAAGGGAAATTAAAATAAATATCCCTAAAATTATGAGAAATTTATTTAATTTAATCATACTCTACCCTCTATATAAAGTGTAAAGCTTACAGAATGTCCATGTGTATCCGTAACTTTAACCCAAATATAATCGCTATAATCGGGATTACTTAGGGGTTTAGCGTATACTTTTGGTGTTCTTTCTCCTAATTTAAGATAACCTTCCCATAATGTATATTTCAAATTTCCTGTTTGATCATCTCTTTGCTCTATAGTAATTAATAAATCAGTATCACTTGGGTTCATACCTGTTATTTTAACTCTTATCCAATCTTTATGGCAACCTGTATTATGCTTCCAAGTCCCATAAGCACTAACACTTCCAGATTTATAATAACCAAAGTGGTGCCATTCTATTGCAACATCAGCATATATAATTGGTAGGAATAATAAGAGGAATATTGAGATAATAAAAACAGTGCGATATACACTAGAGAGATTCATCTATATAATGAAAGTAAGATATCTCTATATTTATTTTTCTTAAAATGTAAGATGATAGTAAATATCTCTGTGCCCACCATTCAATATTGAATGCCTAAGCTTATAGGTGAATGAGAAAGCCCTGATCTGTTGGATCTTTTGTAATCATCATAGCTAAAGCCGTCCATTGATCGTCGAAGAGGTTTGGGAAAAGTTATAATCGTTAACTCTAAACTCTTCTCGGGAGCGTCTTCTATGAGTGGAATACTGCTCGTCAGGGACATTATGACGAGGAATGTGAAGACGGTGAGGACCGACGACTCGGTTCTCAGCGTTGTGAGGAAGATGAATAAGTTTAGGATAGGGTCGCTGATCGTCACCAACAACGGCAGACCCGTCGGCATCATAACTGAGAGGGATATATTGGAGAAGATCGTTGAGCAGCGCCTCGACCCTGAGGCCGTATTGGCGAGGCATATCATGTCGAGTCCCCTCGTCACCATCGATCCGAATACTCCGGTGGAGGAGGCGGCGAGGCTGATGGCTGAGAAGCAGATTAAGAGGCTCGCCGTCGTCGAGGATGATAGGCTCGTCGGCATAGTCTCCTCAACCGACATCATGAGGACGAGCCCGACGCATATAAGAATCCTCGAGGAGCTCCTTAGGGTTGAGTAGGCTCTCCCGCCCTGGAGGTGGGGGAGATGTGCAGGCTGAGAGCCAACATAGTGAAGAACTGTAGGAGATGTAAGGCGAGCTACAGGAAATACTGCCCCTACAGGAAGAGGAGGTAGGCTTAGAGCTCCACCTCCACCTCTATCGGGATGCCACGCCTAATGCTCTGGGTGACGATGCAGAAGTCCTCGAAGATATCCAGGCATCTGGAGATGTCCCTATCGGGCTCCCTCAGCCTCGGCTTAACCCTCACCCTCATCTCCCTGATACGCCATCTACCCCTCTCATTTCTGGCCAGCTTCCCCTCCACAACGGCGTCGACTCCCTCCACGTCGACACGCATCTTCCTGAGGCAGAATAGGAGGCTGGCTGAGAGGCAGTTTCCGACGGCGGCCGCCACCAATCTATGGGCGTTTGGGCCGAGGCTCCTGCCGAGGGGTGGGGGTTCATCTATGATTATGGGCTTAACCCCCTCCAAGTCGAAGTGGGCCTCATAGATGAACTCCTCAAGGTTCTTAACCTCAACCCTGAAGGGCTTCTCCTCGGACATCCCATTAAAGGCGCCGAATAGATAATTAAAGGGTTCTAATCCCTGAAGTAGTCCCCGTATTTTGATAGGTGGGCGTCTGGGTGTTCCCGCTTATATCGGCGCTCCTTCTCATAGCCTCCTGCGGCGAGGATGATGGTGAGGGCGAAGAATATCCAGATGACCCACTCGAAGCTGGTGTCCCCAGAGACCGTTATGAGGTAGATGAGGGAGAAGCAGACAACTACCGAGAGGGATGCACCGATGTAGAGGATGGTCCAGGGCTTAAGGATGACTCCTCACCCCATGGGGCGGAAGCCCTCTAAAATTATCTCCTCAGCATACATATCTCTTTCCAAACCTTATAGAGGGAGAGAATCATAGAGAGGGCTGTGAAGCCGGAGGAGCTCTACAACAGGTTCTATGGATGCTTAGCCGGTGTGGCCATAGGGGATGCGATGGGTATGCCCACAGCCGGATACACCCCTGAGGAGATCGCTGAGCGCTTCGGTGTTGTCGAAGACTTCCTCGACGCCCCCTGGATCACCCCTTCCACGGAGGCCTGAGACGGGGTGAGGTGACCGACGACACGAAGCTGACCCTGCTTGTCGTAGACCTCATCCTACGGGATGGGGCCCCATCGGCGGAGGGGATGGCTCGACGCATCATGAGGTGGGCTGAGGAGCGGAGAATCCTCGAAACAGATATAATAGGCCCCAGCACCAGGAGGGCTCTCCTGGAGCTCTTCGATGGCGGAGACCCGAGGGAGACGGGTAGATGGGGGACGACCAACGGGGCTGCGATGAAGATCGCCCCAATAGGGCTGCTCCACCCAGGGGAGCCGGAGGAGGTTGTCGGAGACGTCGTCGAGGTCTGCCTACCGACCCATGGAACCAGCGTAGCCATCTCAGCCGCCTCAGCCATCGCTGGAGCCGTCGCCGAGGCCCTAAACCCGCATAGTAGCCCAGAATCCATCGTGGAGGCTGCCATTAGATGCGCAGAGCTGGGCGAGAGACGTGGGAGGAGAGTTCAAAAGCCCTCAGTTGCTGAGAGGATAAGGCTGGCCCTCAACCTCACCGAGGGCTTAGAACCCCCTAGGGCTGCGGGAATCCTCTACACCAGGATCGGAGCCGATATGAAGTGTGAGAACTCCATCCCAACGGCTATAGCCCTCTTCCACTCAGCTCGGGGGGAGCCTATGGAGGCGATTCTCTCAGCTGTGAATATGGGTGGGGACACGGACACCATAGCTTCGATGATTGGAGCCATAGCCGGAGCCTATAGGGGGATAGAGGCTTTCCCAGAGGAGGCGGTGAGACTCGTCGAGGACGTGAACGAAATCAGGCTGTGGGAGCTGGCCTGGGCCCTGGCGGAGAGGGTGAGCCGATGCTCGACCTAATAACCCTCGGCGACTCCGTTGTCGACCTCATCATCAGGGTGGAGCATCTACCTATCCATAGCGAGGACTCCCAGAGCGGCATCCTGGAGAGGAAGGCTGGAGGGGCCGCCAACATACTGATAATGGCCTCAAGGCTCGGCCTAAGGGTCGGCCTCATCGACCGAGTAGGCAGAGACGGAGAGGGAGCCCTCTACCTTCAAGCCCTGAGGGGGGAGGGCGTCGACGTCTCAAGGGCGAGGGAGGTCGATGAGCCGACAGCCCTATGCCTCGTCCTCATCGACGCCGAGGGG
>CAZGKJ010000064.1:0-5486 GCA_964525955.1 uncultured Candidatus Bathyarchaeia archaeon | reverse complement strand
CCTCGCATCCCAGAGAGCTCAGCTGAGGGGGGCGATGACCCCAGCTGTGAGGCTGAGGGTTTGTTGCGAGGGACAGGGGCGCCCGCCCTCAAACCTTATAGGTTCCTCAAAGCCTTTCGTTGATGGGATTCGGCCTTGGACTTGGAGAAGCGCTATGAACTCTGCGTCCGAAACCTCCAGGAGGTCATCACCCCAGGAGAGTTGAAGACTCTTCTGGAGACAACGGAGCATCCAAGGGGCTACGTCGGCTTCGAGTGTTCAGGCCTTATGCACATCGGGACGGCGTTGGTCGTCGGCCGTAAAATGCTGGACTGGGTTGAGGCGGGCTTCAAATTCACCATATTCCTCGCAGACTGGCACAGCTGGATAAACAACAAGCTCGGCGGCATCCTGGAGAACATCAGGATAGGGGGAGAATACTTCAAGGACTGCTTCAAGGCTCTGGGCTTAACCGAGGATAGAGTGAGATACCTCTGGGCCTCGGAGATCGTCGACGACAGCGACTACTGGGCCATCGTCGTGAGGGTGATGAAGAACTCGACTCTGCGCAGGATTAAACGGGCGCTGCCAATCATGGGGCGAAGCCTCGACGTCGGCGACGTGGAGGCCGCATGGCTGCTGTATCCAGCTATGCAGGCGAGCGACATCTTCGCCATGAAACTCGACTGCGCCTGCGGGGGGATGGATCAGAGGAAGGTTCACATGTTGGCACGGGATGTCGCCCCAAAGCTGGGATTCAAAACCCCCGTCTGCCTTCACTCGCCGCTGCTGCCAGGTCTCAGGGGTGAGGCCGTCTCAGGGGTCTTCGATGAGGATGAGGCCGTAAACAGGAGCATCAGAACTAAGATGTCTAAGAGCATAGCTCAGGGAGCAATCTGGGTCAACGATGAACCCGATGTCATAAGGGAGAAGTATCGAATGGCCTACTGCCCGCCGAGGCAGGCTGAGGGGAACCCAGTCATGGAGCACGCCCGCCTCATAGTCTTCCCCCACCTCGGAGTCCTCGACATAGATAGACCATCAAGGTATGGGGGACCCATAACAGTTGAGAGCTATGCTGAACTGGAGAAGCTATACATCAGCGGTGAGCTCCACCCCCTAGACCTGAAGAACGCCGTCGCAGAGGCGGTCATCAAAATCCTCGAACCCGTCAGACGCTACTTCAAAAACCATCCGGAGAACTTGGAGAGGCTGAGGGAGCTTCAGATCACCCGATGAGTTCATCGGCCTTCTCCTCGATCTCATCGTAGGTTAGTCTGGGGTCGGAGTATTTCCCCACCAGCCGTTTGAAGGGATTCCTCCGCACTCTCACCCTCAAGGTCTCATCTTCGATCTCCCAGACTAATTCATCGCCTCCTCCATCCCCAAGGCCCTTCTAATCTGAGCCGGTATCCGTGTCCTCCCTCCCCGATAAACCCTGCTAACAGCCATTCCTTTTGAAGATGGGTTTAGGGAAGAAAAGGAATGTGCCTATAGTCCTTCCCTCTCAGCCATGTATTCCAGCATCCACGCCAATCTGTTGCAGTATCCCCACTCGTTGTCATACCAGCCTACAACCTTAACCAGGTTGCCTATGGCCATTGTTGATAGGCCGTCTATCGTCACCGAATGTGGGTCGTGGATGAAGTCTGATGAGACGAGGGGCTCATCCGTGTAGGCGAGTATCCCCTTCAGGCTGCCCTCTGAGGCCCTCCTATAGGCTTCATTCACCTCCTCGGCGGTGACCTCCCGGCTGAGCTGGGCTACGAGGTCTGTTATGGAGACATTTGACACCGGAACCCTCATCGCCATTCCGTTCAGTTTGCCATCCAGCTCTGGGAGCACCAGGCCGATAGCCCTCGCAGCCCCCGTCGTTGTGGGGACTATGTTTATGGCTGCCGCCCTCGCCCTCCTTAGGTCTCTGTGCTGCATGTCGAGGAGTCTCTGATTGTTTGTGTATGCATGTATCGTCGTCATCAAGCCCTGCTCGACGGTGAATTCGTCGTGGAGGACCTTCACCATAGGCGCCAGGCAGTTGGTGGTGCAGGATGCAAGGCTGACGACCCTATGCCTCTCAGGGTCGTAGGTCTCATGGTTTACGCCTGGAACTATTGTGGCGTCAGCCCCCTTGCTGGGAGCCGTCACCAAAACCCGTTTAGCTCCAGCTTCGAGATGTTTGGCGGCATCCTCCCTCTTTGTGAATCTCCCAGTCGCCTCCACGACGGTGTTAACCCCAAGATCGGGCCAGGGGAGCTTTGAGGGATCGGGCTGGGACAGCACCTTTATCGCCTTGCCATCGACGATGATGCTATCCTCGGTGTATGAGACCTCGTTTGGGAGCCTGCCGTGGACGCTGTCATACCTCAGTAGGTGGGCGAGGGTCTTGGCGTCGGTCAGGTCGTTTACTGCCACCACATCGATGTCATATCCTCCCTCGATGATCGCCCTGAAGAGTATTCGCCCTATACGGCCGAATCCGTTTATACCTATGCGGATCGTCAACGGACTCACCAGTCTAAGTGGGTTTGGTGATCGGATAAAGTGTTTGGGTCGGGAAGGTTTTTATTGCCTTGGGGAAGTTTTAAAACGGTGCGGAGGGCTCCTCACGCTCAAGGCGGGCGGAGTGGTCTTCAACTCTCATGGGGAAGCCTTCAAGGCTCCTAAAGCCGTGGAGTCTACTCCCCCGCATATGGGTGTTAGGAGGTGAGTATCATGGTTCAGAAGGAGAAGCCTGGCGGAGTTAAGTATGTGATAGAGGCGAAGTTTGTGGTTGAGGGTGTAGTTGAGAAGCACGACGTCATAGGGGCCATCTTCGGCCAGACCGAGGGCCTATTCCCAAAGAAGCTGGAGCTGAGGGAGCTTCAGAAATCCGGTAAGATCGGTCGGATAGACATCATATTGAGGTCTGAGAAGGATAGGACGACTGGTAAGATCATCGTCCCCAGCAGCCTCGACAGGGTTGAGACGGCCATCATCGCGGCGGCGATGGAGACCATAGACCGTGTAGGCCCCTGTGAGGCTAAGGTTCAGATAGAGAGAATCCTCGACGTGAGGGAGGAGAAGCGTAGACGCATCGTGGAGAGGGCTAAGGAGCTCATAAGGGAGTGGGTGGTGAAGGAGACCCAGGACCTTGAGAAGCTGTTGGAGGAGGTGGCGAAGGAGGATCGAGTCGCCCAGCCCACCCAGTATGGACCCGAACGCCTGACGGCCTCACCAGATGTGGATAAATGTGATGAGCTCATCATCGTCGAGGGGAGGGCTGACGTCATCAACATGCTCAGAAGCGGCTACGGCGGCGTAATCGCCCTCGAGGGGGTGAAGGTTCCCAAGACCATCATAGAGCTGACGAGGTCTAAGGTGACTACGGCCTTCCTCGACGGAGATAGGGGAGGCGACCTGATATTGAAGGAGCTCCTACAGGTGGCGAGGCCGACCTACGTCGCGAGGGCGCCACGGGGGAAGGGAGTTGAGGATCTAACCCCAGAGGAAATAAAGGAGGCCCTCGCCAACAGGATGCCGGTGGAGGAGGTCATACTCCTTGAAAGGGTTTCGGATATTGGGAGGAGTCTCAGGGGAACCCTTGAGGCTGTGCTGCTGTCGAGGGATGGAGGCGAGTTAATGAGGGTTCCCGTCAGCGAGCTTGTGGAGAGGCTGAGGGAGGCTGAAGGCGTCTACGCCGTCGTCTTCGACGGCATCGTCACCGGCAGACTTTTGGAGGTGGCGAGGGAGAGGGGGGTGAAGATGCTCATAGCGGAGAGGATAGCCGAGGGCGTCGAGCCGCCTGAGGAGGTTAGGGTGAGAACCTTCAAATCCCTCGGCTTAGTCTAACTCCCTGAGTCGACGCCTCATCGCAGGCCTCAGCCTCAGGAGCTCCTCCAGGACTCCGCCGAAGCTCTCCTCAGGTGATAGAGGCCTCTTCACATAGACCCCCGTCCTCCCGATCTCACGTCTACGGGTTAGGGTTCTCACCCTATCGAGAACCGTTGGGACGCTTACGCCCAGAAGCCTGGCGACATATCCCTCACGCCCAATAATCGAGGACTCCCTATGCCCCTGGGGTGTAGGCTCTATGAGCATCAGCCTTTTATCGACGCCTGGAACCCTCAGACCCCTGAGGAGCTCCATATAGTTGATGGAGCCTGCGAAATCGTAGAACTCCCGTTCAATGGGTCTCATCGGCATCAGCGGGAAGGAGTAGCATCTCCCCTCATCGATGTAGATGTATCCCTTAGCCGCATAGCTTGGCGTCGCCTGGATGATCTCCCGACTCTCTATGCCATATCCAGCCCCCTCTATCAGGGCTTCGAGGATTGTGGGCGCCGGGGGGTTTGGTATGAATATGTCGATGTCACTCGTCGGGTAGACGTCTCCCCTCGCTATGCTCCCATAGAGCAGGGCCCCTATATGCCTCTCGGCGAGGGGTCTCATCATCTCCTTGGCCTCATCCCTCAGCTCCCTTAGAAGGCTCCAACGCCCCTCGTCGTAGACGACCTCCAGCAACTCAAACCCTTATATGATGTGGGGGTTAATCTCCCTTTGCCGGGATTGGTGGCTCAACCCATATTAGGCCTGTTGATCCTCGCCTCAGCCTGGGCGGCTCTATACACAGCCTCAAGGCTCATAGACCTGGAGCGCCACGGCGTCGAGGTTCACCCCCTCTACGCCCTATATAGGTCGAGGAGGCTGAACGGATTTGTTGAGCACCTCGCCCATAGAGCTCCGAGGCTCTGGAGGCTACTCGGAAATATAGGCGTCGTCACCTCCCCTGGATTGGCCATCTACATCTCCTATCTACTCCTGATGAATCTCCAGAGATTCTTCTACGTCCCCGAGAAGGCCTCACCGGTTGTCCCGATAATACCTGGGGTCACAGTCAGGTTTCAGAGCCTACCATGGTTCCTAATCTCAGCTGGATTCATCATCCTGGTTCACGAGCTCGCCCATGGGGTTCAATGCATCCTTGAGGGCATACCCATAAGGTCTTCAGCCCTCGTCTTCGCCATCATCACCTTCGGAGGGGCCGTTGAGCCTGATGAGGAGGCCCTTGAGAGGGCTGAAGGCATATCTCAGATGAGGGTCTACGCCGCCGGCTCCTTCGCAAACCTCATCATGGGCCTCACGGCGCTGACGCTGCTCATCCTCTACGCCGGGGCTATGCCCCTCCCGCTGATATACCTCCTCCACTGGACCTACTTCCTATCGCTGAACATAGCGATGGTGAATATGCTCCCCATAAGGCCTCTGGATGGATGGAGGATGCTGAAGATCGTCGCAGACGCCAGGGGGCTCCCAATAATAGAGAAGTTGGCCACTGGGGGCTTCATACTCCTCGTCGCCCTAAACCTCAGCCTCAGCCTCCTAAGATTCGGGCTCATACCCCTCTAACTACGCAACGCATTTAACCAACGCCTTCGATTTGATCCATGCGGCGGCAGGGAGGCCCGGGGAGCCAGCCCTCCCCACACCTCAAACGGGCTCTACGGAGGGGGCCCGTAACCCCGGGGGGT
>CAZGKJ010000063.1:2990-5584 GCA_964525955.1 uncultured Candidatus Bathyarchaeia archaeon | reverse complement strand
TTTTGATGACGATTCCCTCAGCGCCAAAGGCCCTGGCGATTACCGAGTAGTCTGGCGTATAGGCCTCACCGGTCTCCTCGATGACGAAGTCTCCACCTGTGCTTCGGCCTCCGAAGTAGGCCCTCTGGAGGACGGCGATGGCGTTATATCCATAGTTGTTGAGCACAACCCAGGTGATGGGTATGCCATACTCAACGGCCGTGGCGACGGCCTGGATGCTGTGGAGGAAGCCTCCATCGCCGGTTACTGCGACGACGTGGGCCTCGGGTCTGCCCAGGGCGACGCCGAGGGCTGCAGCGGTGCTCCAACCTATTGGGAGGGCTCCGCCGACGATGTAGCATCTATCTGGGCCTGGAATCTCAAACTGCTGCAGTAGGCCTATCCTCGCCCAGCTTGGATCGACGACGAGAATCCCATCCTCGGGGAAGTTCTCCTCAAGGGCTTTTAGAACCCTCTTCGGATTTATTGGAACCTCATCGGATTCGATCTCCGGTTTAAGCCTCTCCATCCACGCCCTCTTAGACTCCTCAACACGGTCAACCCATTTCGGCTTCCGCTCCCTCCGCCTCTCAAGCTCGGCCTTATACTCCTTCTCCAAGATTTCTATGAGAGCCCTCAGCGTCCTCTTTGCGTCGCCTACGATTCCAACCTCCACGGGATAGTTCTTCCCGATCTCGGGTGGATGGACATCGATCTGGATGAGCTTAGAGGGGGGTATGTTGAAGGTCTCACCAGACCACATCGCCGTCTCCTCCTCCTCAAACTTGGAGCCCACGGCGAGGATGACGTCAGCACCCCTAACCAGCTCGTTGGCGTAGCTCCGGCCATAAGACCCTATGAAGCCTACGACGTTTGGATGGCTCTCGGGAACCGACCCCGCACCGGCGATGGATGTGACTATCGGAGCCATCAACATCTCAGCCAGCCTCAAAACCTCTTCGCAGGCCCCAGAGATCCTGACGCCGCCGCCGACGTAGATCAGGGGGCTATCAGCCCCCAATAGCAACTCGGCTGCCCTACGGAGCTGTTCAGCATCCCCCTGAGGCTTGCCGACGGGGACTCGACTCCGGATGTCAAGCTCCTCCTCTGGGATGTCAACCTTCACCTTATGGAGGTCGAAGGGGATGTCCAATAGAACTGGGCCGGGGCGGCCTGAGAGGGCTGTGTTTAGGGCGTTGGCGACATACTGCGGTAGGAGCTCTATCCGATAGAGCTTCCAGCTCCTCTTGAACATGGGTGTTAGAGCCTGAAACTGGCCGTCGGGCTGAGTTGAGTCGAACTCCTCGTAGCAGGTCTTACCGGCGAACTCGGTTGGTATGTCGCCGACGATGTAAAGCACTGCGGAGCAATCCTGAGCCGCTGTGGCTATGGCGAGCTGGGCGTTGAGGGCTCCAGGGGTGCAGGTGAGGCAGACGACTCCAGGTTTACGAATCGCCCTATAGTAGCCGTCGGCGGCCATACCTGCGATGGTCTCGGTGTGGCAGGTGATGAAGCGGATACCCTCCTTAATGAAGCCGTCTATCAGGCCGATGTTCCCATGGCCTGGGAGGCCGAAGATGCATTCTACGCCATAGCTCTTGAGGCATTTAGCTAGAATCTCCCCACATCGAAGCAGCAAGATCACACACCTATGGAGAGTGAAAGGCGTATCGATTTTATCCTTTTGCACCTCAAACATCCATAATGACTAGGGTCGCCGTCCTCGGAGCTGGCGCCGGTGGATGCGCCGTCGCCCACCGCCTCGCTGAGGAGGGATTCAGGGTCTCATTATACGACGTCGATGAGGAGAGGATCAGGGGGATTAGGAGGCGGGGAGGTGTAGAGGCGAGGGGGGAAATCGAGGGATTCCAGGGGCTCAAAGCCTATATGGAGCTGTCTGAGGCCCTGAGGGATGTTGATTTCGCCGTGGCCGTTGTCCCCAGGTATGCGCATCAAACCCTCGCCGAGGCCCTGGCGCCGCATTTAAGGGGGAGACCCATAATCCTGCTGCCTGAATCCACCTTCGGAGCCCTCCATGTTGCGAAGACGCTGAGGGAGGGAGGTGAGCATGGCTCAGCGATCGGTGGGACGCCTACACTCCCCTATGCAGCTCGCCTCATAGAGCCTGGAGTCGTCGATGTCTATCTCATCGTCAAAACCCTCCTCTTCGCAGCCTTCCCAGCCTCGGAGACCGATGAGCTCATGGAGCTCATTGAGGGGGTTTATCCCCAGGTGGTGAGGGCTGAGAGCGTCCTGGAGACGAGCCTCAACAACGGGAATCCCGTCACACACCCCGCTCCGGCTTTGCTGAACGCTGCGAGGATCGAGGCCGGTGAGGACTTCCTCTTCTATAGAGAAGGCATAACGCCCTCGATAGCAGGGATAAATCAGCGGGTTGATGAGGAGCGTCTAAGCCTCTGCAGGGCGCTGGGCCTGAGGGAGATTGGGGTGATAGAGCGGTTGAGGATGCTGGGCTACATAGACTTCGAGACCGACAACCTCTACGAAGCCTACAGGGGGAGTAGGCCCTTCTCCAGGATCAGGGCTCCTAAGACTCTGCGGCATCGATACATCACGGAGGACATACCCTACGGCCTCGTCTCCTATGCGTCGCT
>CAZGKJ010000063.1:0-2890 GCA_964525955.1 uncultured Candidatus Bathyarchaeia archaeon | reverse complement strand
TGGGCGAAGGGTTAAGAGGTGGAGGCCTCTAAGCTCTATGGGTTGAAGCCCATAATCTTCGAGGAGTATCCAGGGCTGGAGAGGCTCCCCTGGATGGAGCTTGGGGATTTCCCCACACCTGTGGAGCCTCTGAAACGCTTCGGTGAGGCCGTCGGCCTCGAAAACCTATACATAAAGAGAGATGATAGGAGCTCAAAGCTCTACGGCGGGAATAAGGTTAGGAAGCTGGAGTTCATACTCGCCGACGCCAGGGAGAGGGGGCGTAGAACCCTCATAACGGCTGGAGCCGTCGGCTCAAACCAGGTTCTGGCCACCGGAATCTTCGGGCGAGAGCTCGGCTTCAGGGTGATCGGCATCGTGATGGATCAGCCGAACGCCGAGTATGTCCGCCGAAACCTGCTGCTTGACCACCACTTCGGTGTGGAGCTCCACCATACACATTCGATGACGGGGGCCTACCTCAAGTTCTTCGGCATCTACCTTAAGGAGCTCCTCCTGGGCCGTAGGCCCTACTTGGTTCCGCCTGGGGCGAGCAGCCCCCTGGGGAATGTCGGCTATGTGAACGCCGCCTTCGAGCTTCGAAGCCAGATCGAGGAGGGGCTGCTGCCCGAGCCTGACTACATAATCGTCGCAGCTGGAAGCCTTGGAACCGCTGCCGGTCTCCACCTCGGATGCCGATTGGCGGGGCTGAGGATGGAGATATTGGCGATACAGGTTGGCATGCCCTCCTTCACGAATCTTAAGAAGTATGCGAATCTCGTGAACGAGACTGCACGATTCATGCGTCGATACGATGAATCCATACCCGAGGTGAGGGTGTCGGAGAGCGATCTCACCTTGATAACGGATTATCTCGGTGAGGGGTATGCCTACTTCACCGAGGAGGGGGTGAGGACTGTGGATTTGATGCGGAGGCTGGAGGGCATACAACTCGAGCACACCTATACGGGGAAGGCCCTCGGCGGAGGCGTCGACTGGTTGAAGAGGCATGGGCTGAGCGATAAAGTGGCCCTCTTCTGGGACACCTACAACTCCGTAGACCTCACCCATCTAATCGAGGAAGCTGACTACCATGAGCTGCCGAGTTCTCTGCATCGATACTTCGAGGAGCCGACTCAGGAGGAGACGTGGAGGAGGGCTTAGGCCTCCTTCCTGCTGAAGAGGTAGGTTCCAAGGCCAAGCATGAGGAGGGTGAAGACGGTGAGAACCCCTATGCTAAGAGCTATGTTGATTTTATTCACCCCTATGAGGAGGGTTCTGAGGGCGACGACGCCGTAGGTGAAGGGATTCAACAGGATGAGGAGTCTCAGCCATGTTGGACACTGATCCAGAGGCCATAGGGCTCCGCTGAGAAACCACATGGGCATGGTTGTGAAGCGCCCTATCCTCTGGAAGCTCGCCGCCCTCTCCAACCCCGATGCCAAGGCGAGACCCAAGGCCATGAAGGCCATCGACAGCAGAGCCATCACCCCGAGGGAGGCTGCGAGGCCGAGGGGGCTGTTATACCTCACGCCGAGCAGGAGGGAGAGGCATAACACTATGAGGCCCTGAATGAAGGCTGTTGTGGCTCCGCCCAGAACCTTTCCGGCCACTATTGCGCCTCTGGAGATTGGGGTGACGAGAATCTCCTTGAGGAAGCCGAACTCCAGGTCGTAGAGAACTGAGACGCCTCCGAAGAAGGCTGTGAAGAGGATGTTCTGAGCTATGACCCCTGGGGCGAGGAAGGTGAGATATGAGACCCCTGATAGTCCAAGCCTCACAGAGCGTCCCATTCCAACGCCGAAGATGAAGAGCCATAAGAGGGGTTGCATCATCGATGAGAGGAATCCGGCTCGATCCCTCCTCCACCTCAACATCTCCCTCAGCCAGATCGTGTATATGGCCATCAACTCCCCCATAGGTTCACCTCCCCCTCCTCACCATACGCATCCTCCACATCATCATAGGCTCCGGAGCCTGAGATCGAATGCGTTCACCTGTGAAGTAGAGGAAGACGTCATCGAGACTCGGCTTCCTGAGGCTGACGGAGTTCACGGGTACGCCGACCTCCTCAGCAAGCCTGAGCAGGGCTGGTATTAGGGCCTCCCCATCCTCCTCCATCAGGGTGATCTGCCCCCTCAAAATCTGTATGTTCCTGGCGAGGCCTCTTCTACGGATGGCCTCCATCAGCCTCTTGGCTTCTGGGCCTACCTCCAGGGTTAATACGTCACCTCCTACGATGCCCTTCAGCTTCTCAGGGGTGTCCAGGGCGACGATACGCCCCTTGTCGATGATGGCGACCCTATCGCAGAGCTGGTCGGCCTCCTCCATGTAGTGCGTCGTCAATATGATGGTCACCCCCTCCTCCCTGTTGATCCTCGAGATGTAGCTCCAGACATGCCTCCTGCTCTGGGGGTCCAATCCAAGAGTTGGCTCGTCGAGGAAGAGAACCCTTGGATGATGCAGTAGACTCCTCGCGATCTCCAATCTCCTCCTCATACCCCCAGAGTAGTTTCTGACAAGTCTATCGGCCCAGTCCTGGAGCTCCACGAGCTTTAGGAGCTCCTCGATGCGGGCATCCATCTCCCCCTTTGGGACGTCGTAGAGCCTGGCGTGGAACTCCATGTTCTCCCTACCCGTTAACTCCAGGTCGAGGGATGGCTCCTGGAAGACTATTCCAATAACCCTCCTCACGGCATCAGGCTCCCTCCGGATGTCGTAGCCGCAGACCTCCGCCGTCCCATCTGAAGGCCTTAGAAGCGTCGTCAACATCTTTATCGTGGTGGTCTTCCCCGCCCCATTAGGGCCGAGAAGTCCAAATATCTCCCCCTCCTCCACCTCGAAGCTGATGTGATCGACGGCGAGGAGGTCGCCGTAAAACTTGGTCAGCCCCGAAACCCTAATCGCCTTC
>CAZGKJ010000062.1:0-5725 GCA_964525955.1 uncultured Candidatus Bathyarchaeia archaeon | reverse complement strand
AAACCCGTTTACCCCCCTCCAATAGGAGCCTCCTCACAGGTCTCTGAGGCGAATCCGGATTCACCTTGACGATCCCCGCATCCCTAAACTCACGGAGCTCCGTGAGTCTCAGGGCGGCCCTCCCAGCTCCCTGGAAGTTGGGTATCCTACCATAGATGGGCTTCGGAAAACGCGCTACACCCCTCTCCTCCAACAGCCTCCAAATCCGCTGCCTGATCTCCCCCTTATCCACTTCATTAGGCTTTGATCTAAAGGCTATAATTAGGATGCGATGGAAAGGGGGAAATATCCTTGAGGACTCCCTGTCTTCATGGATTGTTCGACCTAATTCTCAGGGGTGGAATGGTTGTAACGGGGGCTGGAAACCCCTGGTTTAAGGCTGATGTGGCCATCAGGGATGGAAAGATCATCGAGGTCGGACAGGTCCATGGGGCTGCCAAGGAGGTTCTTAGGGTTGAGGGTCTCGTAGTGGCGCCCGGCTTCATAGATATGCATGACCACTCCGACCTGGCGATACTCGTGGAGAGGAGGGCTGAGAACAAGGTTCGGATGGGGGTCTCAACCATAGTCTTCCCAAACTGTGGATCAGGTGTGGCGCCGCTCAACGATGAGATGCGAGAAGAGCTGAGGAGGAGAACTCCATACCTGGAGGAGGCTGGCATAGAGATCGACTGGTCTACGATAGAGGAGTATCTCAACAAGATCGAGGAGGGAGGCATCTCAGTGAACGTCGCACCCCTCGTCGCCTATGGAGCCGTCAGGCGATATGTGATGGGCATGGCGATGAGGCCCCCGACGGAGGGGGAATTGGAGGCGATGAAGAGGGAGGTGGAGAAGGGGATGAAAGCCGGATGCCTTGGGTTGACGACGGGCCTCCGCTATGCGCCTCAGAGCTACGCCTCCACGGAGGAGATCATAGAGCTGGCGAGGGTAGTCGCCAGATATGGGGGCTTCTACACCAGCCATATAAGGGACGAAGGCGACCTGGGAGACCCCCTCTCAGCTGTGGAGGAGGCGATAAGGATAGGGGAAGAAGCCGGACTTCCGGTTCATATATCGCATATGAAGATACTCTCCCCAAGGCTCTGGAACCTATGCCAAAGGATGATAGAGCTCATAGAGGAGGCGAGGAGTAGAGGAGTCGACGTGACGGCTGATCAGTATCCCTACAACGCTAGCGGAACGGGTCCTGGGGCCTGGATACCAAAATGGGCGCATGAGGGAGGAGTCGAAGCCCTCGCCAAGAGGCTTAGAGAACCCGAGACATCGATGAGGATTAAGAGGCATCTAATCGATGCGATGATGGAGCGGGGTGGACCCGAGGCGGTTCTCATCTCCAGCTATCCCCTAAACCCATCCCACGTCGGCAGAACCATCAGGGAGTTGGCTGACGAAGCCAGGGAGGAGCCTGGTGAGACCCTCTTCAGACTCTACAGGGAGCATGTGGAGGCCGTCGCCTCCGGGAGGGTTAGGGGCACCTTCTCCGTCGTGAACTTCAATCAATCCGAGGAGAATGTCGAGATGATCATGAAGCAGCCCTGGGTCTCCTTTGGGACAGACGGCTCGATACACAGCCCAGATGGGATACTGGCTAAGTATATTCCAAGCCCCCATCCACGCCTCTACGGAACCTTCCCGAGAATCCTCGGCAGATACGTCAGGGAGAGGAATACACTGAGACTTGAGGAGGCGATTAGGAAGATGACCTCGCTGCCGGCTCAGAGGCTCGGCCTCATGGATAGAGGCCTAATAGCCCCTGGATTCTGGGCTGACATCGTAGTCTTCGACAAGGATGAGATCAGAGACGAAGCAGAATACACCCCTCCGGAGGCTGCGATGAGATATCCAAGGGACGTGATACATCTCCTCGTAAATGGTGTTATAACCCTCAGAGATGGAGAACACACGGGAGCCATGGCTGGGAGAGTCCTGAGGAGACGCTTAGAGAAGCATTAGGATGGTGGACCGGGGGGGATTTGAACCCCCGACCTCCGGCTTGCGAAACCGGCGTTCATACCCCTGAACTACCGGCCCTCCAGGGATGTGTTCAAAAGGCCTGGATATATTGATTATGGCTTTAGGGGATAGCTTCGCTCCTCCATTCCATCGGCCTTTATGATGAGTATATCGATGCCGTCTCCGCTTATGGCATCCCTCGCAGCCGCAGATCTTATGGCCTGTAGGGCCAATTCGGCTCCCTCCTTCAGGTTCATATCCTCTTTATACTGTGCTTCGAGTAGGCCTATGGCTATGGGGGCACCCGATCCGGCTGCGACGAATTTATCTGGGATCACGCTGCCGAGTGGGTCGAGGGCGTAGACCATCGGCCCCTCCTCGTCGACGCCCCCTATGATCGTCTCGGTCAATAGGGGTATCCTCCCCCTCTGGAATAGTAGATTCGATATGAGTTTTGCCATCGCCCTCACGGAGATGGGTCTATTGTTCTCCAACCTATATAGGTTGGCGTAGGCCTCAGCCTCCCTTGCGAGGGCCTGCATATCGGAGACGAGGCCTGCGCAGGCCATCCCTATGTTGGGTGTCAGCTTGAAGACCTTTCTACCCGCCCTGCTGAGGACCATGCCCCCCCAGCTTACACGCTTCTCAGATGCCAGGACGACGCCGTCGGTGCAGATGAGGCCGACGGCTGTGGCTCCCTGTATCCTGTAGTAAGCCATCTCGACACCTTCAACACCTTATGAGGGGTGGGGTATTAAATGTTTGGTGCCGAGAAAAACGTCGAGGTTAAGACTCCTCCCCCTTCCCCTGCTGACCCGTAAGTGTTAGCAGCCCTATAGGGGCCGCTCCGGCGGTGGGGAGATTCGCCGGAATCAATATGATGGTGTTCGTCCCGGGTTGTTGACCGATCTCATAGAGGATGTTCATCCACCTCAGGGCCATACCCTCAGGGCTCTTCTCATACATCCTGGCGGCCTCAATCATCTTCTGAGCCGCCTGGAGCTCCGCCGTTGCGAGGGTTACCCTCGCCATACGTTCACGTTCAGCCTGAGCCTGCCTGCTCATCGCCTCCTGAAGCATCGCCGGTATGATGACATCCCTGATCTCCACAGACGTAACCTTAACGCCCCAAGCCTCCGTCTTCTCATCTATTATCTCCCTTAGATGTCTACCAACCTTCTCCCTTTCTGAGAGGAGCTCATTCAACTCGATCTTGCCGATGACCTCTCTAAGCGTCGTCTGAGCCGCCCACTGCGTCGCCGTGATGTAGTTCTCGACGTTTAGGACGCATTTCTCCACGTCGACGGGCTTGGCATACATAACGGCGTCGACGTTCACTGGGACGTTGTCAGCCGTCAGGGTCTGCTCGGTTCTGAAGCTTATCGTCTGAAGCCTCGTTGAGACTCTCATGGGAGCCCTATCTATGAAGGGTATGAGATATGTGATGCCTGGCCCCCTAAGCCCTATGTAGCGGCCGAGTCTCAGCACCGGCATCCTCTCCCACTCCTTCAAAACCTTTATGCCGCTGAGGAGTATGGCTGCCACTATCAGAACTATCAACGCCTCTATCAGGGTTGGAAAGGATATCATAGCTCCACCATGTAGGCTCTACTCTTCCCCCGATTTAAAGGGTCTCACGATGAGGAGGAGTCCCTCACGGCCGACCACTATGATTTCAGCCCCCTCCTCTATCTCCCCCTCCTCGGCTCTAGCTCTCCAGAACTCCCCCTCAACCCTCACCTCCCCATAGGGCCTTAGAGGTGTAACCGCCACCCCTCGGCATCCCTCAAGGGCCTCGAAGCCGGTTTTAACCCTTATCCTCTTCGTCTGAGCCACCTTATAGATGAGGAAGGCGAAGGCGGTGAAGGCAGCTATGGAAACACCCAGTAGGGTGTTCCTTATCTTCATCGAGACCTCGGGCGCCAGCAGCCATTGGGGTGAGGGGAAGAGGAGGAAGGAGCCTAAGATTATGCAGAAGGCCCCTGCGACGCCGAGCACCCCTATATGGGTTTTGAGCTCAGCCACCGTCAAGGCGAAGCCGATGGCGAAGAGAAGCGCTATAGTAGGCTCTATACCTATGACCTGCAATGACATGAGGGCGAGGATGAGGAGGAGCAGGCCGATGATCTCGCTCCCATAACCCGGTGATTGGAGGCCGAAGAAGAGGAAGAGGAAGCCGAAGGTTAGCATAAGCATCGAAACCATCGGATTGAAGAGAACTTGGAGGAAGGCGATCCTCAATCCAGGCTTATAGTCGACCACCTCACATCCCTCAACCCCCTCGAAGAGATAGATCTCCAGGGGATTATAGTTCCCTAGCTCATCTCTGGGTATAAGCCTCCAGACACTTGTCCCAGCCTCGGAGTAGACCCTTATCAAGGCCATATCTGAGAGTCTCCGGAGCAGCGTATCGACATCATCTGCTACCATCTCTACGACATGATACCTCAAGGCCTCCTCTGGGCCGAGGTTTAGGTTTCTGGTCACGAAGAGCTTGGCGGCCGTCTCATTCCGTCCATGGAGGGCTGCATGATTAGCCATGAGGGATGAGAGGGCGTTGATATGCTTCGTGCTGTTTATCAGCTCCCCCGTATACTGAACCGGTTGACAGCTCCCTATGCTCGTCCCCGAGGCCATGGCAGCTATATGTGACGCCATGAGGAGATAGGTGCCTCCGCTCCACGCTGATGCCCCTATGGGGTGAACATAGAAGCATATAGGCACCCTGGAGGATTCGAAGAGGTCCATGATCTTCTTAACGGCGTTGATCTCACCCCCAGGCGTGTTGGCCGCCACTATTATTAGCCTCGCATCCATCGTCTCAGCTATGGCGAGGGCGTCTTCCATCATCTTCTCAGTCGCCATGGTTATCTCGGTGTCTATGCGCACAAGTAGAATCCTATCCCCAGATTCCCCCATCGCGGAGGGGAGGTAGACTGTTGATGTGATCAGCAGGATCAGGGTTAGGGTCTCTATGCGCAAGACTCCCGAATTGACTTCGAGTATGGATGGAGATAAACAATTTCCTTATCCACCCCATATAGATAATGATGTCAGGCTACACGCCGCTGGAGGAGTATAAGCGGAGGTTGAGGAAGCTGGTGGAGAAGGGTCTAGTTAAATGCCCCAAGTGTGGAAACGATAAGGACTTCATGGTCAACGAGATCGGCCACGTCTTCTGCAACCAATGCTACAGGAAGATTCCCATGATCAGATTGGATGAGGAGCCCTAAGCCTATGCCTCCTCTCCAGCTCCCTCTCCACATCTGGGCCTCAGGAGCTCCATGACCCTCCTCCCCCAGCCCCAAGGCGTCTAAATATAAATCTTGAAACTTGAATATCAACCCTATTTCATGGAAACGATTATGATGAGAGTAATAGACCTATGAAAACACCCATATAGATTTGAGCTCTAAATCCAACATGGGATATGAATGATATAAGAAGCTCAATTATCTTCATCGGCTTAATGGCGTATCCAGCTCCAAGAGCTATAAGAGACGAATAGAACAGCCTCATGAAACATCTATTTCTCAAACCAGCAATCCATAGAATCAATAGGAGTGGAGACATAAATGCATATAAGACCCCCTTAGAAAGATAGGCATCCATCAATAATATTATGGGAATTTAAAATTATCTAGGGGCGTTGAAGCGGGATATGATGAAAATTGCGCTCCGGAGGGATTCGAAAAATAGTTGAAATCCCCTCTTTTGGGAGTGTTAGTTGTAAAGTTTGTTTCTTTTGTTAGACAACATCAACATTATT
>CAZGKJ010000061.1:0-5756 GCA_964525955.1 uncultured Candidatus Bathyarchaeia archaeon | reverse complement strand
GGCAGGTATCTCGCCCCGATGTAGGCATCCTCGATCTTCGTCAGGTAGAGTATTCTATCACCCCTCAAAAGCTCCCTTAGACTCCCAGAGGTCTCTGAGAGCATCCTGATGAGCCTCATGATCGAGTGGGTTCTCGGATAGGTTCCCGTTTTCACCAGCAGCTTATACTTCAGGATTAGCTGGCAATACTGCTCTATGTTGAAGGCCGCCAAGTCGTAGACGCCCTCCTCCAAGAGCCTCTCAGCATTCCTCAGGAAATCCTCAGCCCTCTCCCTTAGAATCTCAGCCTCCTCGAAGGACATCGATGATCAATCAGATTTAGGATATTTTAAGGTGGACTATCCACCTAACCGCTCCTTAATGATGTCGAGAAGTCTCCTCGCAATCTCCCTCTTACTCGTCTTCGGTATATGGATGACCCTTCGGTCGGGGTCGATGATGTAGACCTCGTTGGTGTCGTAGCCGAAGCCCACCCCCTCCCTGGAGACGTCGTTGGCGACGATGAGATTCATCCCAACCTCCCTCAGCCGTCTATAGGCCCTCTCTACGAGCTCCTCCTCCGAGACGTTATACTCAGCCTTGAAGCCGACGAGGTAGGTCTCCGGACTCGCCTCCCTAACCGCCTCTACGATCTTCGGTAGGGGCCTCAACTCCAGGGTCCAGCTCTCCATCTTCGAGGGCGTCTTCACCATCCTCCTCCCCTTCGGCCCATAGTCGGCTGCCGCCGCCGCCAGGATCGCAACCTGATGCCTCTTCTCCCTCAGGGCCTTCACCGCTGCGTTTAGCATCTCCTCCGTCGACTCAACCCTTATGAGCTCCACCCCCGATGGAGGCTGAGCCGTCCCAGGGCCGTATATCAGCGTGACCTCAGCCCCTCGGCGTAGAGCTTCCTCGGCGATGGCTACACCCATCTTCCCCGAGCTTGGGTTTGATATGAACCTGAAGGCGTCGAGATACTCCCTCGTGGGCCCAGCTGTGATGAGTATCCTCAAACCCTCGAGGTCTCTCTCAGCTGTGAGACGTCTAACGACGGCGTTGACGATCTCCCTCGTCTCAGGTATCTTGGCCTTCCCCTCCTCCAATCTCGGCATCAAAACCTCTATGCCTATCGACTCCAGCTTCCTGATGTTCTCCAATACTATCGGGTGTCGATACATTGAGCCGTGCATCGCTGGGGCGATTATTATCGGTATTCCACTGCCTATGGCTGTTGTTAGAACCGTTGTGACGGATGTGTCATCGATGCCAGCCGCCACCTTCCCTATCGTGTTCGCTGTGCAGGGGGCCACGAGGATGAGATCAGCCCTCCTCGGATGGTCTCCTGCGAGGGTGACATGCTCCACCTGACCCGTCAGCTCCGTGACTACGGGGTTTCCAGTGGCCCACTCCATGAGGTAGGGGTGTATGATCTTCTGAGCCATCGGCGACATGACTACGTAGACCTCCGCTCCAAGTCTCATCAGCTCCCTGGCGATCTCCGGGCTCCTCACCGCAGCGACACTTCCTGTGATGCAGAGGACTATGCGCCTACCCTTCAGGGCGTCGCCTTTTGTTCCTATGATGTCCTTAGATGTGTGCCAGGGGGTTGCCATCTTGAGAAAACTCGGGGGACTATAATTAAAAGTTGGGTTAGAGGGCGCTCACCCGCTCCTCCAGCTCCGAAAGCCTCTCCTCCAGCTCCTCTAGGCGCTCCTCGAAGCCCTCCATCTTCTCCAGCAACACCTTCAACTCCTCCTCGATGTCCCTCAGCTTCTCCTCCAGGCTCATGGCAACCCTCAAGCCGACTCTCCTAACAGTCTCCTTATAAGTCTACCCCTCCGCCTTAAATCCTCAGAAGGGCCGCTCGGCGAGCCTCAAGATCTGTCCATAGTAGTCTGGGCATCTGCTCAGCGTTATCTGATAGAAGGTTTCGCTTCCATCCTCCACCTCCTCCAGGATGCCCCTCACATGCCCCCTCTCACCCTCGAAGAGTTGAAGCCTAAACTCCTCGACGTAGGAGACGATACGCCTCACGGCGAGGGGTTCAACCTCACAGCTCATCCTCTCCACCTCTATGGGATAGACGGCGGGCATGAAGCCAGCCTCCTCATCGGAGAGAACCCTAAACCAGGCCTCCACCATCCCCAGAGGCCTGATGCGCATCGTCTCTGGGTATTCATTCCTGATCTCACTCCAAAGCCTGACGGGTTCAAACTCCACCTTCACAACCCGCCTCAGCCTCCTCGAGTCGTAGACGGCGTAGATGAGTTTACGCCTCTGATACCAGCAATACTCTCTTTTAGAGTAGAGTCTGAACCTCCAGTGATGCGGCGGCATCTCAGGCGTCCAGGTCTCAAACTCGTTTCTCAGGGGCCCCTCGCCGTATAGGGTTTTGAGAGTCTCCCTCAGCTCCTTTAGGGCCTTGACGCCGTAGATGGTGAGGTCTATGTCGCTGTGCCTTGGGCTGTGGAAGTTGTGGAGCAGCGAGCCGAAGACTCCGAAGTCCCCCGGCCTTAGGGTTGAGTGATCGGCTATTAGGTCTAATAGCTCCACAACCGCCTCCATCAGGGGGTCCTGGGGCTCTCCGATGATCTCCTGTAGCCTCTCATCTGGTCTGTGAACCTCCATGATCTGATGCTCATGGACGCCTACGAGGCGTCGATGCATAGCCTTATGCCAGATGGTGTATTGGGGGTAATACTCCTCAACGAATCTCAGGCCTCCATCTGCGTAGAACTTGTAGAATCGTCCCAGAGGCCCAACCCTGATGGCCCTCGGCTCCTCAGACCTGTAGATGGCCTCTGGGGCGTATTCGAGGTCGCAGAAGTATGAATCCTCGGGGTGGTCGTAGCCGTAGACCCTGAAGATCAAGCCCTCACCCGTCACCGGTGCGTCTCTATCCCTGAGCCTCATCATGTCTTACAGCCACTGTAATTCTTATCCCCCCTCCCCAGCCTTCCTGAACGTGCATCCTCCAAGGCCTTCAAATACCACTGTGTGTCTTCCTCAACCCATTTCTTAACGTCGAATCTCAGTGGTTTACCATTCTCGTCGAGGATTATGACCTCCTCTATCCCAGCGTTTATGATGGCTCTACGACATCTCCTGCAGGGTATCGCCTTCGTATAGTTTCCCTCTGCGTCGTAGCCAGCGATGTAGAGCTTAGCCCCTATGCGATCCTCCCTATTTGAGTTGATGATGGCGTTCTCCTCTGCGTGAACCGCTGGACATAGGTCGTAGGCCTCCCCTGAGGGGAGGTTCAACTCATCCTTTATGCAGCCGATCTCGAAGCAGTTGATAACCCCCTTCGCAGGGCCGTTGTAGCCTGTGCCGACGATGGTGTCCCCCTTAACGATGACTGCTCCAAATTTACGTCGGAGACAGGTAGACCTGGCGGCGACGGCGAGGGCTATCCTTAGGAAATACATAGTCTTATCGGGGCGCTCCAAGGCTGAGCCTCAAGTGATCTCGGTTGCAAACTTTAAAAAGGCTTAGAAGCCCCAAACTCTTAATCCTAACCGAGTTGAAATCCGAGAGGGTCTTGGAAATCCTAAGGGAGACCCTAGATGGATTGGATAGAGAGATGAGGAGGCATATCCTCGGCTTAGCCCTCTTCGGAAGCCTGGCCAGGGGGGAGGGTAACCCCAGAAGCGATATAGACCTCTTCATCCTCACAAGGGGCCTATCGAGGGGGGTTGAGAGGAGGAGAATCATCTACGAAGCCCTATACCCAGTGGTGGCTAAGAGTAGAAGAGACCTAACCATCGTCGACGTGGGGGTTGAGGAGCTTAAATCCCTCAGGCCCAGCTCGCTGCTCCTGAACATCGCCTACGATGCCGTGATCATCCACGATCCGAAGGGGATTCTTGGGAGACTCTTCAAGGCCATCAGGGAGACTCTGAAGAGATACGACATCATCCGATATAGGCTGCCAGATGGGAGCTACGCCTTCAGGCCGAGGGGCGGCGGTAGAATGCCGAGGATGGTGATCCGGAATTGGCTCAGGTGATCGATCCGAGGGATGAAGCCGAGTATAGGAGGAGGCTTGCTGAGGGCCATCTTGAGATGGCTCTGAAAGCCCTGAGGCGTGGGGAGCTCCCCTCCTCGGTTCAACACTCCCAATTGGCCGCTGAGAATGCGGCTAAGGCCATAATAGCCATATATGAGACGCCGACCTGGAGCCATGACCCCTCACCCCAGCTCCTGGAGATCGAGGTGAGAGTCGATGAGGAGCTGAGGTCTTCACTGAGGGAGTTGGCTGAGATCGTCGGGAGATTGGCGCCTGAACATGGCCGCTCAACATACGGTGAGCCTGATAGGGGGAGAACTCCCTGGGAGATCTATACGCATCGGGAGGCGGAGAGCATATTAGGGGATGCTGAGAGGGCGGTAATAATCATGAGGAGACTCCTCGGAGAGCTATTGGGTTAGGGTGGAGTCTCAGGCAGAAGCGGCCTCGCATTCTCCCCGAGTATGGCCTCCAACTCTTCGATGGGTATCTCCAGCTCTGGATGGACGGCGTAGCGGTTGATGGACATGAGCATCTCAACATACTCAGCCTGCTTTATCCCTGGATAATCGGTGCCGAAGACGATGTGGCTTAGGACTCGGAGGTTCAGGGCCTTTAGGAGGTCCCTCCATAGGAAGTATCGGTAGCTTGGATGCCTTATGTCGCCGTATATCCAGCTTATGTCGAGCCAGATGTTCCCATGCTTCCTCGCCAAATAAAGTGATTCGTTGACCCTCGGATATCCGAGGTGGGCGAGGATTATCCTCAGCCTCGGGAAGCAGGCGGCCACAACGTCGATCTGCTCTGGGTCCGTATGCCTCAGCAGTGCCTGGGGCTCCGGCATACCGGCGTGGTGGAACATCACGGGCATCTCCAACTCCTCAGCCACCTCATAAACCCTGAAGGCCTTTGGATCGTCAGCCCTATACCCGTCGAGGGTTGGGTAGAGCTTAAGGCCATATAGGCCGAGCTCTTCTCGTTGTCTGATTACCTCCTCAGGGGCCTCAGGCTTTAGGGGGTTTACGTATCCGAACCCTATCAATCTGTCTGGGGCGTCTGAGACGAATTGGGAGACAACCTCCGGAGGGGTTCGGCGATCTGATAGTATGACGGCCATATCGAAGCCTGCTGCGTCGAGGTCTGAGAGGAGCTCCTCCCTTGAGACCCTCACAATCTTCGGGTGTCTTGGGTCTGTGTAGTTGGCGAGGGAGATGTGGCAGTGCATATCAACTCTCAAGCCCCTCTTAGACTTCTCAGCCTCCATCACCGCCTGAAGCGTCATGGCTGTTCACCGTTAGAAGATGATGGAGAGGCAGGTTAGGGCGCCCTCACATTTAGTGAATTCGCTGATGTTTAGGGTGATTACATCGAATCCAGCCTCCCTCACCATCTCAACCGCTCTGGGATACCCCTCAGGCATGAGGACGACGTCGCCTAATGAGAGCGTATTGGCGGCATACCACTCCTCATCTGGGACGATGAGCTTCTCAAAGGGCTTGAGGACGGGGTGATCAGCGTATTTCCTCGTCGTGATCATGATGCCCCCGCCGAGGTATGTGATGTAGCTCTTCAGGTGGACGATGCCTTGATCCTCTATTGTCTCGACGGGGATGTTCAGCCACTCCCTCATCTGGGCTACCCCCTCAGCGTTAGTCCTCTCCGTCAGCCCTGAGATCAGCTTATCTGGCAGGTGGATGACGTCGCCCCCCTCTATGGTGGCTGGAGGCTCAGCCCGCTTCACAGGCATATACTGCCTCAACACCTCCTC
>CAZGKJ010000060.1:0-5828 GCA_964525955.1 uncultured Candidatus Bathyarchaeia archaeon | reverse complement strand
TGAGGCAGAACAAGTTGATCATCGCACCCCGCTCGGAGGTCTACCGGTTTAGGGGCGGAAACCCCTTCACGTTGATGAAGGTTGATATGCGCTACGAGGTAGGCTACTATAAAGATCACAGGGATTGGAGGGTTCCGGCACTCCCCAGGTATATACCATACCACATCGGAGTCTTCTGCACAACTGGCTGGGGTAAGACATCCCTCGTTAGGCATAAGATCATACCGCTTCTAAGGGAAGCTGGATATGGTGTGCTCGTCTTCGACTGGAAGGGGGATGACTATGCACCATACTTCCCAGGGGATGTGATCAGGGCTGATGAGATCATCCTTGAGATGGAGTTTGAGGAGATAGCTGAACGCCTCATCGAGAGGGCAAACTACTGCGGTAGCAGTGCCCCTCAGGGTGCGATGAGATATGTGTTAGCCCTCACAGACGCCCTCCAACGTATCAAACTCGATGAGGTGGAGGGTGGAGGGGAGCTGAAGATGAGGCTTCTGGAGGAGACGCCGAGGTATATCGTGAATTACGCTTCAAGCCGATACGCTGAGGAGAATATCAGGCTCTTCAAGAACTACTTCAGCAGGTTGAGCAACTCGATCTTCGATGAATGCCTGCGGAGGATGAAGGAGGGGCGCTACACGGCCGAGGAGGTGATAGAGCAGGCGAGGAGGGGATTGAAGGTCCTGGACCTAAGCGGGAGGGAGAGCGATGAGAAGCTCGCGATCTTCCTCGAGATCGCCAGGATTCTGAGGTATAGGATGGATGTTGAGAAGCAGCGTATAGGGTTGGCCCTCGTCATCGATGAGGCTCCACAATACTGCCCCTGGGGTCCAACGGGGCTTCAGAGGGAGACGACGGAGATAATCGTCGATCTCTGCGCCCTTGGGAGGAGTTATCAGCTCCCCATAATCCTCCTATCGCAGGGTATCGCCGGAGAGATCGGGATCAACGCAGCCGTCCGGAGGAACATAAACACCTGGTTCATAGGTAAGGTTCATCCCCTTGATAGGGTTGAGGCTGAGAAGTTGCTCCCAGATGTCGATCTCGAATTCCTACAGTCTCTGGATGTTGGTCACTTCTACTTCTTCGGCAACATGAGTCCCTCCCCTGTTCCATTATTGATACGCTTCGAGGTTGATGGAGATGAGCGAGGAGGAGGTTAGTGAGTGGCAGAGGCTTCCAGCCCCTCTCCAGCTTCAGTTCTATGACCACGCCAGGAGGGAGGCTCAGCGCCGAGTAGAGACGCTGAGGGAGCTGGATAGGAAGCTTAGGGGTTTAGGATCCCTCCTCAGCTTCAGGGCTGTCGGCGAGGGTGATTGGAGGGGGCTTAGGGTTGGGGTCGTCGATGGGAGCTGTCCACCGTCGCCGGATGTGAGGCTTGGAGGCTCCTACGCCCTCTTCTGCTCCAGCTTCAAAATCTTCCAGGGAGATGAACTCGTCGATGAGGGTTATAGCTCTGGGATGCTCTTCAGGGGGAACACAGAGCGATACTCCTCAAGAGCCATCCTCAGACTTCTCATGATGAGGCTGGAGCGTAAGTCAGCCCTTGAATGCCTTGAGAGGGGGGTTGACTGGCTCATCATCGATGGAAGCTTCTTCGGCTTCCGCTATCGATGTCGAAGAGTTGAGGAGGCCGAGTTCACATGGTATGAAGCCGATGAGGGTGGGGAGGTGATGGAGCTCAGCTCAACGGGGGAGGAGCTAATCAGGGAGCTCTTCAGGGACACAAGGCGCCTCCTCGACGCAAATACCGTTGCGATAGTGAAGAGGGTGAGGACGGCAGCCATAGACGGCCTCCTCCTCAGCCGTAGGTGGAGCGGCATAGAGGGGGCTTCAAATCCGGCTGAACGGATAAGGGAGGTGAGGATAGGGCTTCCGGATAAGATGATCCTATCGATGCTTATGCCCATGGGACACTACTTCCTATACAGCGACCTACTCCAATATCCCGGAAGCTTCTACATCTACTCCGTCCTCTCCGGAATAGCTGAGGAGTGGGTTAGGGAGAGGTTGAGGAAGGGTCAGGGCATAGAGTTCGAGGATCTCCTCGCCTTCTCAAAGGAGTGGGTGGAGCATAGGGAGAGAAGGGAGAACATCCTCGACGACCTCTTCCAGAGCATCTACATAGACACAATCTTCAACAAGCTGGAGAGGGGATACTTCAGAGCCCATGAATCAGCTCCCGCCTGCTGCTTCGAGATAAATCGAGATAAGCCCCTCGATGAGATTCTACCATACCTCACCGGCTTCAACAATATGGACACCGGCCACCCCTTCCCCCTCGACCTCGTAGACATGGATGTGGGCATGCCGATATGGTTTACAAGGGAGTTCGTGGAGGAGGTTGAGGCCCAAGTCATCAAGGAGGCCGGAGCCGAATTGACTGAGAGATACTTCCAATACATGAATCCACAGAAGAAGTGGGGATACCGATAGAGGGGGTCTATCCAGGGGAGTTTGAAATAGCCTCCTTAGATTTATAGGAGCTGGATATGTCGCCATTTCCCCCTGGATTTCACATCCCTGTTCACGTCTTCGGCTCACCGCCTGGATAATTCCCCAAACCCTCCATGATCTCATCCCTCTCGAAGCGGAGCATAGACCCCCTGAGATATTCTTCCCTCATCTCGAAGCTCAGCCATCTACGGCTTAGACGCTCAGCCACCCATCCAGTGGTGTTGGAGCCTGCGAAGGGGTCTAAGACGACATCTCCAGGGTCGGTTAGGAATCTTATGAAGAATCTCGGTATCTCAGCCGGATACCTCGCCGGATGGGGCTTGATGCCATAAAGCCTACATCTACGAATATAGCTCCCCCTCGAATCCGTGTTGGATGCGACTATCAGGTTGGGTGGAATCGCCCCTTCGCCACCCCTCCTGAACCACTCCGTGATCCTATGCCCCGAGGGTCTCTCCATCGACCTGTAATGCTTCTCCCCCCTGAGGATGCGCCTCATATCCTCGCTGTAGGGTGTTAGGACACGCCTATTATCCGCCTTTGGATTGGCGGTCGGCGAGAACCACCAGATGGGATCCACGGCGTCCTTCACCCTTATACGCCTCACCGTCACCCACTCAGCTGGGGCGGGGAGCTTCGCCGGATTGAACCAGTAGAAGTCCTGGAGGAACCTCAGCTCCTTGGAGATTTCGAGGAGGAGTTGGAAGTTGTATAGGTTTTTCCTCGGCTCCCCCCTCACCCAGCTCCCGCCGATGTGGAGGATGAGGCTTCCATCGGCTCTGAGAACCCTCTTAAACTCCCCTATGAATCCCCTAAACCAGTTGATATACTCCTCCGGTGGTGGGTTTCCATACTCCTTCCTATGAATCAGGGCGAAGGGGGGTGAGGTGAGGATGAGGTTCACGGAGCCGTCGGGCAGATGCCTCAGGAGCTCCATCGCATCTCCGAGGTATGCTGAGCCGAGTCTCGTCGCATAGTAGGGCTTAACACCCCTAAGCCTCGCCGCCTCCACCATCACACCGCTATGATCTATGGTTGAAGCCCTAATCTCTTTCGAGGTATGGCTTAAGAACCTCCTCAACCTCCCGTGGTATCTCCTCTATGGGTATGTCACCCCTCATCTCCCTGACCAGTCCCCTATCCAGGTAGAGCTGGAGGATGGGTCTGGTCTGCTCTTCATAGACCCTCAGACGCCTTCGGACTACCTCCTCCCTGTCGTCGCTTCGCTGTATGAGCCTAGCACCGCACTCGTCGCAGATCTCATCAACCTTCGGCGGGTCATACTTCAGGTTGTAGATGGCCCCGCATTTGGGGCACCACCTTCTCAGGGATAGGCGTTCGACGACGATCTCGGGGTCGACGACGACGTTTAGAACCAAGTCCAGCTTCACCCCCATCTCCCCTAGAATCCTGTCCAGGGCTTCAGCCTGGTTGAGGGTTCTGGGAAACCCATCTAGGATGAATCCCCCTGAACAGTCGGGCCTCCTCAGCCTCTCCTCCACCAACCCTATGACGAGTTCATCTGGGACGAGTTCACCTCGATCCATATACTCCTTAGCCTTCAAACCTATCTCAGTTCCCCTTGAAACCTCGTCTCTGAGCATGTCCCCCGTCGTTATCACCGGTATCTTGAGGAGTCTGCCGATCAATCGGGCCCTCGTCCCCTTCCCAGAGCCAGGTGGGCCGAAGATGATTATCCTCAACTCCATGGGGCCTCTACTCTCCATGCCGTAAGGCCATTATAATCGTTTCGAGCATCCAACCCTTTATAGCCCTGAAGCCTATCATACCTGATGCCGAATCGATACCTGGCGAGGGTATACGTCCGCCTCAAGCCCGGCTACTCAGACCCAGAGGGCGAGACAACCGCCGGAGCCCTCAGGGGCCTCGGCTACGACGTCGAGGATGTGAGGGTGAGTAAGGTCTATGAGATACTCTTCAAGGCTGAGGATCGAAGGAGGGCTGGGGAGCTGGTGGAGGAGATGTGTAGGAGGCTGCTGACGAATCCGACGAAGGATGACTACACTTATGAGCTGAGGGAGATGGAATGAGCCGCATCGAGAGGTCTCCCCACCCCTTCCAGCATCACATCATAGAGCTTAGAGGAGCCTCGAGGGAAGAACTCATCGAGATCGCGGAGGCCCTGGGCCTCGGCCTCACCCCCGAGGAGATGGAGGCAATAAGGGATTATTACACAGCCCTCAACAGGCCAGCCACAGACGTGGAGCTCCAAACCTATGATCAGACGTGGAGTGAGCACTGCTACCACAAGACCTTCAAGGGCCTCATAGAGACCCCTGAAGGCGTCGTCGACGGCCTATTGAAGACCTATATTCGAAGAGTTGTGGAGGAGCTCAAGCCGAGTTGGTGCCTAAGCGTCTTCGAGGACAACGCAGGAATCATCGAATTCGACGAGGAGCACGCCATCGCAGTGAAGGTTGAGACCCACAACCACCCCTCAGCCATAGAGCCCTTCGGAGGAGCCGCCACCGGAACTGGAGGCGTCATCCGAGACGTCCTCGGAGTCTGGGCCGACCCGATTGCCTGCACAGATGTCCTCTGCTTCGGCCCCCTCAACACCCCCTATGAGGCCCTGCCCAGAGGCGTAAAGCATCCCACCTACCTCTTCAGAGGCGTCGTCGCAGGCATAGGGTCCTATGGAAACAACATGGGGATACCCACCGTAAACGGGGCAATATACTTCGATGAGGGCTACATCGGAAATGTAGTCGTCTACGCCGGATGCGTAGGCATAATGCGTAAAGATGAGTATGTCAGGGCTGTGAAGCCAGGGGACTGGATAGTCCTCGCAGGAGGCCGGACTGGTCTCGACGGCATACATGGCGTAACCTTCGCATCAGCCGAGCTGACTGAGGAGTCTGAGGTGGTCTCCAGACCAGCTGTTCAGATACCAAACCCAATAGAGGAGGAGAAGCTAAAGCGGGCTATCAGGGCCGTGGCGGAGGAGCATCTCGGCAGCGGGATAACAGACCTAGGAGGCGGGGGTCTAAGCTGCGCCGTCTGCGAGACCGCCCATCGATATGGATTGGGGGCTGAGGTATGGCTTGACAGGGTGCCCCTGAAGTATCCTAAGATGGCTCCCTGGGAGATATGGGTCTCGGAGTCCCAGGAGAGGATGTTGCTGGCTGTGCCGCCGGAGAACTTGGAGAGGGTCTTGGAGATATTCCAGAGCGAGCAGACGGAGGCCACACCTATAGGGCGATACAGGGATGGGGGCGTCGTCGAGGTCTATTATCGAGGCGTCAGGGTGGCCCAGATCGATTTGGAGTCCCTTTTCAAGCCTCCGAGGGTTAGGCGTCGAACAACCTGGAGGCCTCCAAAGCTGGAGGAGCCGAGCTTCCCCATGC
>CAZGKJ010000059.1:0-5863 GCA_964525955.1 uncultured Candidatus Bathyarchaeia archaeon | reverse complement strand
CCCAAGGTTGGAGCTCATAGATCGAAGGCTCTCAACCATAGACCGCATCATCGCCGTCTGCAGCGGTAAGGGGGGCGTAGGGAAGAGCGTCGTCGCCTCCACGCTGGCCCTCCTCCTCTCCAGGAGAGGCCTCAAGGTGGGGCTGCTCGACCTCGACTTCACCTGCCCAGCCACACACATAATCCTCGGCGTAGGCGACGCCATGCCTGAGGAGGAGAGGGGGCTGATCCCACCTGAGGTCAACGGCCTGGAGTATATGTCGCTGATATACTACACTGGTGGGAGGCCGACTCCGCTGAGGGGGGTGGACATATCCAACGCGATCGTGGAGCTCCTCTCCATCACCAGGTGGGGGAGGCTCAACCATCTCATCGTGGATATGCCGCCAGGCCTTGGGGATGCCACCCTCGAACTCTTGAGGCTGATCCCAGGGATGGAGTTCCTGATAGTCACCACGCCTTCGAGGGTTGCCTTCCAGACCGTTAGACGCCTAATAGAGCTGTTGAGACATCTGGATCGACGCATCATCGGAGTCGTCGAGAACATGGTGATGGAGTCCTCGAAGCCGATTAGAGGTGAGGTGGAGGCCCTCTCCCTCAGATATCTCGGCTCAATACCCTTCGATCCAGGGTTGGAGGAGGCCTTAGGCGACGCTGAGGCCCTGCTTGAAACGAGGTTCGCCGAGGCCCTTGAGGGAGTTGTCTCAGCTCTCCTCCCCGATTAGGAGGCTGAGGAGGAAGGCGGCGAGGGAGATGAGGGAGAAGAGGTAGAAGGCATAGTCCATAGAGTATCTCGCCGTTAGGTATCCAGCCAGGGCCGGTGTGAAGCTCCCTATGCCATATTTCACGGCGAAGTTGAAGCCGTAGGTGGCGCCGACGGTTCTACGTGGGGAGACATCTCCGAGGAGGGCGTTTATCGGCGACTGGGTTAGGTAGAAGGAGAAGCCGAGGAGGATTAGGAGGAGCAGCATCAGGGGCAGCGATCCCGGAGCCTTCGTCAGGGTGAAGAGGAGCAGCGAGTAGGCTGCGAAGCCTATGAGGATGACGATCCTCCTCCCAATCCTATCCGAGAGCTCGCCGCCGATTAACTGCGCTATGGAGCCGACGGTGTAGCTGATGGTGGAGAGTCCTCCGGCGATGAGGAGTTGAACCCCCTTCACCTCGCTGATATATGCCAAAAGGAAGCTGGATACGCCGCTCCATAGGGCTCCGCTGAGGATGATGATGGCGAAGACTATGATGAGCCTCCTAACCCCGACGCTCAGCGAGATCCACTCCCTATGACCCTCATCTCCTTGAGCTCCCCCCTCAGGCTCGGAGATGAGGAGGAGATCCATTATGCCCATGGCGATGCCAACCAGGCCCCAGAGGAGGAAGGGGATTCTCCAACCCATCATGGAGCCGATGGATGTGGCCGTGATATAGGATAAAGCCATCCCAACGAGTCCTCCGAGGCCCTGGATCCCCATGTATCTCCCCCTCGTCTCCGTGGTGTATAGGGCTATGGCTGCGTAGCCTGGGGGGTGGTATAGGCTGGCTCCGAGGCCGAGGAGGATGAGACCCGCCCCCAGCAGGGGAAGCGAGTTGGCTATGGCTATGAGGAGTGAGGAGGATCCGCAGAGGAGCATGGAGGCTGCGATCATCAACCTCTTCTGAGACCTGTCAGCCATTATGCCGACGGGGAGGCTTCCCCATCCGTAGAAGAGGAAGACGAGGGAGATGAGCAATCCAAGGATTGCGTAGCCGCCTACCTCCGCTTTGATAAGCGGCGCAAGGGCGGGGAGCAGAACAAGATAGGCATGCATAGCCCCATGAGACCAGGCTATGGCGTAGACCCCAGCCCGCCTCATATAGGTCTCTAAGACTCCCCTCCCCCATTATAAATCATTACTCGTAAATCTTCTATCCTGCCTGAAGCCCTGATATAGATTGATATGTCGGCCAAGCTGAGGAGGAGAGCCTTAGAGCTCCTATCGGAGAGGCCTCTAACCCTAAGCGAGGTGGCTGAGGCCCTAAACATAAGTGAGAAGAGGGCCTTCAGGATTCTCCGATACCTCTTCGAGAAGGGTCTCATAGACTCCTTTAAGGATGAGGAGGGGCGTCGACGCTATAGACCCTCAGCGGAATCGACCACTTTATAAGGGGGAGCGTTCCCCTTCAAGGCAAAGAGCTGATCCCATGACGGAGTTCGTCGACATGGAGGGGAGGTGGAACGCCTCCCTATCAGCCGGTGAGGCCTCCCGCAGCCTCACCCTATACAGCCTCAGGGAGCCCCTAAACCTTCGGGGCGAATTCCTACAGCTATTGAGGAAACTACTGGAGGAGAATGAACACTACGTCGCAGGAGACATACTCGAGGCCTTGACATCGCCTGAGGGGGAGGACATGATGGGCCTCGCCTTCTTCCTCCTCATCATCGTCTTCGAGGATGCCGCCGCCAGGGCCTATGGAAGCCCCCAGAGCTTCCTCTTCGGGGAGATGGAGGATGGAACCGTCTCCCTCATGGCCTCCAGCGACAGGGAGATGACTGAAAACCTCTTCTTCAAGATACTTGGAACAGTCATCGAGAGGCCGGACTTGGTGAAGACGCTTCTCATCGCCTACGCCCCATAATCGATGCGTCTCTACCTCCTTCGTTGGCCTTCAATCCGCCTCAATCCGCTTCTCGTCCCTATGTAAGCCAAATTGGCGTAGCCGAGGAATAGCCCCGTCTCCAGAACCCCTGGAATCATCCTAAGCCTCCTATCAAGCTCCTCAGGATTCTCAACCGGCCCGAAGTCTGCGTCTATGATGAGGTTCCCGTTATCGGTCACCACCGGGCCCACCTTCCCCCGAGCCATCCTAAGGGATGCCTTGGCTCCAAGCTCCTCCAACCTCATCGTTATAGGCTTCACAGCCATGGGGTGAACCTCGAGGGGTATGGGGCAGTTCTCCCCGAGCCTCCTCGCCAGCTTCCTCTCATCTGCGACGATGATGTAGAGCTTCGAGCAGGAGGCGACGATCTTCTCCCTCAGCAGTGCTCCGCCCCCACCCTTGATGAGGTTCAGCCTCGCATCCAGCTGGTCTGCACCATCTATGGAGACGTCGACGACGGGATGCTCCTCCAGCGTCGTCAGGGGGATTCCAGCCTCAACGGCCTCTGAGGCCGCCTGGAGGCTTGTGGGTATGCCCAGAATCTCTCTAAGCTCCCCTCCACGAAGTCTCTCACCCAGCAGTCTTATGGCGTAGGCGGCTGTGCTCCCGCTTCCGAGGCCTATGACCTGTCCATCCTCCACATGCTTCACAGCCTCCTCAGCGGCCCTTCGCTTAGCGTCCTCAACCCAGGTCAAGGATTTCACTGCTCCAATTCCAATCTCTCGAGCTCCTCCAGCTCCTTTAGGATCTCCCTCCTCAGCTCCTCAAGCCTCTCCTCCACCCCTGCTTCAGGCGGCTTCTCCTTCACCTCCCTCTTCGGCTTCTCCTCCTTGGGCTTGCGTCTCACCCTCCTCGCCGGTAGCTTAGGCTTCTCCTCCACCCTCTCCAGCTTAAGCTCCCGTAGTATGGCGTCGATCCTCGCCTGCGTCTGGCCGAGAAGCTCGTCGAAGCGTCTCTTGATGTCATCTCTAAGGGCCTCGAGTTGATGGAGGGTGACGATGAGCTCCGCCCTCCTGATGCGCTCATTCACCCGTTTAAGCTCCTCCTCATAATCCTTTGAGAGCCTGATCCGCTCCTCCCTCGTGATCTCGCCCTCATCCTCCGCCTCGAAGAGTCGTTTAATGGCCATGCTGAGAATCTCCCGCTTGAGGTTGAGGATTCTCAGCTCCCTCCGAGCCTTCTCCACGTCGCCCCTCCCAAGCTTCCCAACGTCTCCAACCCCGATCCCCATGGGAGATGGAATGGGAGCTTCCTCCTCACCTCTCTTCACGCCTCCAGAGGCCTTGATGAAGAGGAGGATGGAGGCGGCGGCGACGGCGATGGCGCCGAGGCTGAGCCAAAGCTCAAGGGGGAGGGGCATCACCCTTCGCCCTCAAATAAAACCCCTCGCTATATAAGCCTGAGCCCATCTCCTATCGATTAGGCTCCACCTCCCCCTGGAGCTCCTCCACCACCTTTATGGCTCTCCGAGCCACTTCCGTTGCGGTTGATCCGAAGAGGTAGGTGACCGGCTCTATTCCGTATCCCCCCTTATCGACGATCGCCTCAGGCAGTCTTCCAAGCCTCTCAGCCACCAGTCTCACCCCGAGGGCTGCCGATGGCTCCCCCTCCCTCGGGAGCTTCCCCCTCTCAAAGCATCCTATCGTCAGGCCCATATGTTCGAGGGCTTGATGTATCGCCTCATCGTATTTGATGTTCATGGCCGCCCTCACCGAGCTGTCTATCTCCATAGCCGTTAGGAGGACTCTCGCCATATGCCTCGAGGAGCCGAATTCTGGCTCCATGAAGGCTCGGGCTCTCCCCCTCACCTCCACTATTCGGCCTGGGATTCCCGCCACGTCGTTGATCGACTTCGCATCTGGGAGGGCCATGACGAGGTTCACCCTAACCTCAGGCATTATGCGGATGAAGCCCTCACAGCCTTCTATCAGCTCCATCGCCCTACGCATCTCCCTCAGAACCCTCTCCCTCTCCTCGATGCGCTCCCTCTCAGCCGTGAAGAGTTTGAGGCAGATGTCACATCTCTCCTCCCTCAGAAGGGGGATCTCCCCCTTATGCATCGAGCAGATGGGCCCTCCAGATCTAAGGTTGATACATAGGCTGCAGACCTCCATAATTGAATCTGAGAGCGTTAGACCTCCAGATGCGAGGCCATCGGCGATCCTCACGGCAGTCTCCTCCAAACCCTCCGGAGGGGTCTCCCCCCTCTCCAGAAGTGAGAGATAGGTGCTGACAGCCGGCTGCGTCACCCCGAGGGCCTCGGCGATCCTCCTCTGCCTCCATCCATGCCGCTCCATGAGCTCCCTCGCCACGAGGGCTCTGAGTAGGGGTAGAACCCTCCTCACCACAACCTCGCAGGGAGGCCTCATCGAGATTAACTATCATCCATATCCTAAAGGGGTTGCCCTCCAACAGAAAGATTAAATTTTACCATTCCGAAGTCATTCTCCCTAAAAAGGAGGGGATGAGGGTGGGTGTTCAAGATGGGCATCCATCTGATCGTCGACCTACTCGGCGTAAGGCCGGAGAGGATATCCCGTGTTAAGCCGGTTAAGGACATCCTCGAGAAGGCCGTCAGGGAGTCGGGGCTGAACACCATCACAGCCAGCTTCCACCAGTTTGAACCCTACGGCGTCTCCGCCGTCTATCTTCTCCGTGAATCCCATCTAAGCGTCCACACCTGGCCTGAGTATGGATACGTCGCCCTCGACATCTTCGCCTGTGGAGACGATGAGAGCGCCCTCAAGGCCTATGAGATACTCATCGAGGAGCTCAAGCCGGAAGTGGTTGAGAAGAAGGTTTTGAAGAGGGATCTCTATGAGAAGGTTAAGGAGCCTATTACTCCACGAGCTTGCCCACTCTAAGCGGAGCCTCTGGGAGCTCCTGGAGAGGCATCAACACCTCCTGCGGGATATCCTCGACGAACTCAACTCCATGTATGATGAGGGATTGATCAAAGCCGATGAGGAGGGCATAACCCTAACCGAGAAGGGGCGCACCCTAGTCGACGAGAACTATCTACGCTACAGGCCTAGGCTCTGCCCCACCTGTTTGGGGAGGCACATCATCCTCGACGACGCCTTCAAGGATCTCCTAGAGGAGTTCAGGGAGGCAACCAGGAAGCGTCCCCACCCCCACCCTGGATATTTCCAGGGCTATATGCGTGAATACGACGTCGTCGCCAGGGTTGCATTGATGCACTACTACGGCGACCTATGGAGGAGCGAGGT